>NZ_JBMFGQ010000004.1:0-47458 GCF_049977265.1 Desulfurella sp.
TTAAGTGTTTATTTTTTTCTTTCAAACAGTTATTTACTGATTTTTAGCCTTATCGTTTTTATAATTGCAATATTTAGGTTTAAACTGATTATTTTGGCTGCATTTTTGGTGATTCTGGTTTTTGCTTTTAAAAAAAACGAATCTCCCCCACAAAACTTTGAACAAGATAGTGAATTCAAAGCTAAAATAATAGCAGTTAAAGAACAAAGTAGATTTTTGAGCGTTATTGCTAAAAGCGAAAGTTCTAAAAACGTTTTTTTGTATGTACCAAAAAAATATACAATAAATGATAGCGGTAAATATCTATTTTATGCTAAAATTAAAAGCATTGATGCGCTAAAAGATGATGATTTTAGAGATTTCTTAAAAAGCAAAGGTATTTATTATTACGGATTTGCTTATTATGCAAAATGTTTGTCAACTGGCAATATGCTAGATAATTTTAGACGGAAAATCATAACTGAAAACTATTATTTTTTAAAAGATCCGCATGATAGATTGATAGAAGCCGCAGTTTTTGGTGATACAAAACGTATGACTCCTATTATAGATTATTTTAAAAATACTCAAACTATTCATATTTTAAGCGTTTCTGGTGTTCATATGAGTTTTGCTTTTGCTATATTTTATTTTTTATTTTTCAAGATTGTTTCAAATATAAAATTCATATATCAAAGATATAATTTAAAAATTATTTCATCTATTTTTGGCATTGTATCTACATTGGTATATTTTAGTATAAGCGGTGGACAGATTCCTGCTGTGCGTTCATTTATTATGATTATGCTTTTTGTTTTATCTATGATATTTGGTTGGCAGAAAAATGCTTATAATATATTATTTTTTGTTGCAACTTTATTTTTTATTTTTTATGGTTTTGAAATTTTTAGTGATATTTCTTTTGTTTTATCTTTTGTAATGACATTTTTTGCTATTTACTTCGCAAATGTGGTTCAAAGGTTAAAACTAAAAAAATTGTACGCATTTTTTATTTTTAGTTTTTGCATGAGTGTATTTTCAATACCACTGACAGTTTATTATTTTAGATATATATCTACTACAAGTTTTGTTTCAAACCTAATGCTTGATCCTTATTTTGGGTTTTTAATAATGCCTATGTCGTTTTTGGGTATTGTATTTACTTTTTTACCATATTATTTTAAGTTGCCATTTTTTATTCTTTTTGATTTTATAATCAAAATTTATTTTCAAATATTGATCTTTCTAAGCAATCTTACAAAAATAATCCATATAAACCCTATTAATAATGTAGTGGTGGTGCTTTTATACATTGTTTTAATTGCTTTAGTTGAATTGATAGTAAATAAAATTAGCGTTGCATCTTTTTCAAAAGCAAATCTTTCTCAATAGTAAAGTAATTGTCTTGATTGTTTATTTTAGATAGAGAATCTTTTGCTTGACTAAATAAACCTAAATGATAATAGCACAAAGCTTTTGTGTAGTGAATGTAATCAGATGGGCCTAAATGGCTTTCCATATTTTGAGTTGCTATAAGAGCTTTTTGGTAATCTTTTTCGTAAAAATATACTTCAATCAGCTTTTGCCAGTATAGAGGATTTTTGTAATCTGAATACATTATGGCGCTTTCTAAGTCATTTATTGCTTTATCATTTTCTTTTAGTGTTAAATACAAAATAGCTCGGTTATAATATGCCACATCGATATTTGGATAAGTAAGTGTATCAATGAGTTTATCAAACAACTCTTTTGCTTTTGAATAATTGCCTTCATCAAAATAAATTACACCTAATTCATTATATGCATCATAGTAATTTTTATCCAAACTAATAGTTTTCTCTAAATATTGCTTTGCTGTATTGTCATCTTTTTTTAGTCTATAGGCAAGAGCATACACAAAATAAATGTTTGGATTTGTAGCATCTATGTTCTTTGCTTTGTCAAGGTATGTAAAAGCTTCAGAGAGCTTTGAGTAATCTTTATTTACAATAATATTTTTTGCCATTTCATAGTATATTTGAGCCATCCTCTCAGACGGTTTTTGTGGCGTTTCTGATTGTAGTGTGCTGCAAGAAACTATAGTAAAACTAACAAATAAAATAAATGCAAATAAAAATTTTTTCATACTTCAATTGCAAATTATAATGAAATTATGTATAATTAGCAAGCATAAAACTACTAATTTTGGAGTTAATTTAGTGAATTTAGGGCAAGAAAAAAAGTTTTTTATACAAGGGATGATAGAGGAAGTTCAATTGGAAGCTTTTCCTCAAGCCGCAAATCAAATACTAAATCTTTTAAATGATGAAAACGTTAGTATTTATAACTTAGCAAGAGTAGCCTCTCATGATGCATATATTGCTGCAACTATTATTAGGTTAGCTAATTCTCCTTTTTATGGTGTAAAAAATAAAGTTACAGATCTTATGCATGCTATATCAATTATTGGATTAGATAGTGTTAAAAGATTAATTTTAACCATCAGTGCAAGATCAATATTCAAAGACTATGATGAGTTTGATAAGTTTTTATGGGAACATATGGTTGCTGTTGCAACTGTCTCTCAAATGATAAGCTTTAAATTTAATTTATTTAATGAAAATATCAGTTATGTGGCTGGCTTATTGCACGATATTGGAAAAACAGTTATGCACAAAAGTAAACAAATAAATTACGAAACCATAATAGAAAAAGTAAATGCAAGCGAAAATTTATTAAGCCTGGAGCCAGAATTAGATGTATATGGATTTAGTCATTGTGATGTCGCAAAAGTCATGTTGAATTTATGGAATTTTGATAATTTGATTGTAGAAGCAGTATATTTGCATCATAGTAAAACATTTTCTGAAGATAATGTTGGCAAACTTTCTGCGATTGTAAATTTCTCTGATTACTTAGTTAATTGGCTTTCAATTGGACGCGTAAAATCTTATCGTAAAGTTTCTTTGCAAAATACAGAATCAATTATCTTTTTAAAAATTCATATTGATGATATGGATAGTTTTTTACAAGAAATTTTAAAAAGAATAAATTTTTCAAAAGAAATTTTTTAAATGGAGGTTTTTATGAAAACAAACCTTTATGCGCAAAGGAACGAGAGGCTTTATCTTAAAAACAAGAAATATAAAGAACCAACAGTTTGCAGAGTTTGCGGACTTGTTTTTATTGATGGTATCTGGAAGAAAATCGAAAAACCAAAAGGAGAGTATTTTGAAGATATATGTCCTGCATGCAAAAGAATTAGGGATAATTATTATGGTGGAATCCTAAATTTAAAAAGTGATATTATCAAAACAAAAAAAGACGAAATTGTTAATCTAATGAAGAATAAAGAAAATGAAAGCGAAAATATAAATCCATTGAGAAAAATTGGCAAAATTGAAGAGATAAGTGAAAGTGAACTGAATATATATACTACTTTTGAACATTTGGCTGTGTCTATTGGGAAAGCTATTCAGAGGGCATTTAAGGGTGATTTAGAGATTAAATATAAAGAAAATGATAAGGTAGCAAAGGTTTATTGGACTAAATGAAAATATTAGTTACTGGCGCAAGCGGTTTTGTAGGAAAAAATTTAATAAATCAACTTTCTACCAGGCACCATATTTTTGGGTTTTCTCGAAGAAAGGTTAGCAATATAGACTATTTTGAAGGTGATATTACAAATATCGATCAATTAAAAAATGCTGTTTCCAGCGTAGAGGCTGTAGTACATTTAGCTGGTGTAATTAGAGGCTCTAAGAAAGCCTTTTACACAACAAATGTTATAGGGGCAAGAAATTTAAGTCATTTGGCTGCAAAATATAAAATAAAAAAAATTGTATATGTTAGCTCACTTGCAGCAAAAGGCCCATTGGAAAAAAATGAACCTGTTTCTTATTATGGATATTCCAAAAGACTAGCAGAGTTAGAGTTGTTAAAAAACTCTGATAAATATAATTTAATAATTTTGAGACCGCCCGTTATTTATGGACCATATGAGCAAGAGTTGTATAAATTGATTAAGCTTGCCAACGTTATTGGTGTTTTTTTTGCTATAAAAGATATGCGACTAAGTTTGATTTATGTAGAAGATTTAGTAAAAGCAATTAGTTTAACTTTAGATGAAAACAATGTTTTATCAAGAATATACACATTATGCGAAAACACTCCTTATGATATTTTTAATATTGCAAATACAATTGCTTACCATTTGGGAAAACAAATTAAAATTGTAAAAGTTTCTAAAGTGGTTTTAAATTCAATATTTTTTAGTTTAAAATACAGTGGTATTTTTCTTGATAAAATAAATGAAATTAATGCACGTTTATGGGTATGTAATAATAGTGAATTTCGCCGTGATTTTGGATTTGAAATAAAAAATGATTTGTTTAATGGTATTTATAAAACCATAAGGTGGTATAGAGAAAATGGATGGTTATAGTCCTTTTGTATTTAGTGATAATGATGAATTTATTGTAATAGACCAGAGGTTTTTGCCACAGATAAGAAAAGTTAAATTAGAAAACTTAAATGATACTTGTATAGCTATAAAAGATATGATTGTAAGAGGTGCACCACTTATTGGTATTGTAGCTGCATTTGGTTATTATCTTGCAATCAAAAGTTCAAGCAATTTTGATGAACTAGAACAGTTATCAAATCTTGCTTATGAAAATTTACTAACAACAAGACCAACTGCCATAAATTTAAGGTGGGCTATTGAAAGTCAAAGAAGCCTTATTAAAGATAACGCTATTTTACCTGTTGAGAAAATTATTAAAAAGGTAAGGGCAAATGCTTTTGGTATTTTTGAAGACCAAAAAAAGGCTGATTATAAGATGGCGCAAAATGGCATTTTGTTGTTTGATAAGCAAATGCGCATTTTAACGCATTGTAATACTGGAAGCTTCGCTACAGGTGGTATAGGTACAGCTCTTGGAATAATAAAATACGCAGCACAACAGAATTTAGTAAAAGAAATTTATGTTGATGAAACAAGGCCATATTTTCAAGGGAGTAGAATCACTGCTTTTGAACTATCAAAAGAAAATATTAATTATAAAATTGTAAATGATAGTGCATGCGGCATTTTAATGCAAAAAAAGTTAATTGATTGTATAATTGTTGGTGCTGATAGAATTGCAAAAAATGGTGATGTAGCAAATAAAGTAGGTACCTATTGCTTAGCGCAACTGGCAAAATTGCATAATGTAAAATTTTTTGTCGCTGCGCCGGAGTCTACAATAGATAGAAGTCTCAATAATCTAAGCGAGTTTGATATTGAAATTAGAGATTCAAATGAAATATTGAATGTTAATGGTGTTCATTTAGCACCAGATGGAGCAAAAGCGCTTTATTTTGCCTTCGACGTTACACCGAGTTATTTAATAGATGCTATAATTACCGAAAAATTTATATATAGGCCTGATTTTGAGCTATGAGTTACACCATATTTGAAAATATTGACAGCATAGGTATTTTGACATTAAATCGCTATCAAAAAAGAAATGCTATCAATTTAGAATTTATGAACGAATTAAGCCAAATTATTTTAGACATTAAAAAAACCTACATTAAAGCATTAGTTGTTAAATCTAGTGGTAGTGTCTTTTGCTCAGGAGGCGACATTGATTACTTTGCCACACTAGATTCTAAGGAAAAGGCGCAGGATATGTCTTATACAATGCATTCATTATTAAACGAAATAGAAAATTTACAAATACCAACAATTGCTTGTGTAAATGGAAATGCGGTAGGTGGTGGTGCTGAGTTTATTTTGAGTTTTGATATAAGATTTTTATCGAGCGATAGCTATATACAATTTAAAGAATTGCAAATGGGTGTAACTACAGGTTGGGGAGGGACTTACAGGTTAGTAAACCTTGTTGGCAAATCCAAAGCTCTGGAGCTTTTGCTTAGCGCAAAGCCTATATATGCCCAAGAAGCTCTAAATATTGGTTTAATTAACAATTATTTTGATAAAGAAATAATATTTCAAGAAGTACTAAAATTTTGCAAAAATTTTACTTTGGAAGATTTAGAGCTTATAAAATCTATTAAAAAGCTTGTTAAACAATCTATTGGTAAAAACAATATCGACGCAATGGTTTTAGAACGGAATATTTTTTCAAATACGTGGATGTTTGGTAAAAGACAAAATATAATGGAAAAGTTTGTAAAGAGGAAAAAATGAGTATTTTTGATATTTTTAAAAAAATAAAATCTGGATTTAGCGATGAAAAAGTAATGCCAGCAGATAAGCCAGTAACGCAAAACTATCTAGATCAACTTGAAGAATTGCTTATTGCATCAGATTTTGGTGTAAGTGTATCTCAAAGAATCATTGAAGAATTAAACAAAAATTTAGGTGGATCTGTAAGAACAATTAGGGATGCTGAATTTATCATAAGAAACATACTTCTAGGAGTGCTTGAGGTAGTAGAAAAACCACTTTATGTAAAGTTTAAGCCGTTTGTTATTTTAGTTGTTGGTATAAATGGATCTGGAAAAACTACAACAATTGGAAAACTTGCAAGTCTTTATACAGAAAGAGCTAAAAGTGTATTGCTTGTAGCAGCAGATACGTTTAGAGCAGCAGCAATAGAACAGTTAGAAGAATGGGCACTTAATAGTTCTGCGGATATTATAAAACCCACGCCTAAAACTGATCCAGCTGCTGTAGCCTACGATGGAGTTCATAAGGCCATTGCCAAGGAGTATGATTTAGTTTTAATTGATACAGCGGGAAGATTGCACACGCAAAAACATTTAATGGAAGAAGTAAAAAAGATTAAACGATCAATCTCAAAATTGGGCAATTATCCAAATGAAGTGTTGCTTATATTAGATTCTACAATTGGCCAAAACGCCCTTATTCAGGCTCGTGAATTTAACAATGCTGTTAATGTAAGTGGTATTGTTTTAACTAAACTTGACAGCACATCAAAAGGTGGAATAATTTTTGCAATTAGTGAAGAATTGAAAATTCCTATAAGATATATTGGAATGGGTGAAAAAATTGACGATCTGAGAGCTTTTACAGCAAGAGACTTTATAGAGTCACTTCTTAATCCTGTAGTCTAAGAGTTCTTTTTTGATTATATATAGACCAAACGGTGCATATATTACAGTTGATAATAGTAACCTAAATAGTGCATCAATAACATAGATTTTGCTAAATTCTATGTTTTTTAAAATTAAAGAGGCAACTAGCAAAACAAAAAAAATAATCACGCTTTCTTTGGTTGCTTTAAAGTCTATATTACCTATTTTCCTTTTAAAATAGTAATTAAGTATTAATAAATTTACGAGACCCACAAAGCTCAATGCCAAAGCTAAACCCCAAAAACCGAATAAATAGGCACATGCTGGCGAAATGATTAGTTTTGCCAAAACTGCTATCATAGCTGCTTTTAGAGGTGTTTTAACATCTTTAATTGCATAAAAAGCATTATTGATTATTCTTAATTGAGAAAAAAATAAAAAACCTAGCATAAACATAGTTAGAGCAATATCTGTGTTAGCACTGTCTTGCGGCGTGAATTTTCCATGTTGGAAAATTATGGTTATTAAATCTTTTCCAAAAAAAATAAAGTATAACATTATAGGTATTGATAAATTTAGGATAATTTTTAAAAGATTGTTTGTATTTTCTATCAATTTCGGTTTTTCTAACTTGCTTAATTGAGGTAGCGTGGCTTGCGAAATTGCAAGCACAACAATAGCAAATGGAAGCTGAAACAAAATATTGGCATAATAGAGGTAAGAAATGCTACCTACTTTTAAAAAACTTGCTATGAATGTATCTATCATGTCGCCAATCTGCAATACAGACCCGCTGATTGCTGTAACTGACATGAGTTTTAAAATTTGCTTTGTGGAGTCTTCAATTTTAAAGGTATATTTTAATGGAATTTTACCCCATTTGATTCCAAAGTAAGAAAAAACCATTTGCAATAAACCGCCAAACACCACACCAAAGCACAATGTGTAAATGTGAGGATGTATAAATTTATATAAAATCAGCATTGATACAATCATGCTTATATTTAGTAAAGATGGTGAAAATGCGCCAATACCAAATTGGTCATAGCTGTTCATAATACCCATAAAGCATATTGCCATGCCAATAAAAAAAATGTAGCTAAAATTTATCTTTACAAGCAAATCAAGCACTTTAATGTGAGGACTTGCAAGCAAGCCTGGAGCAGATATAAGAATTAAAACTTTTGAAAAAATAATACCAAATATAGTAAAAATCAACAGTATGGTACCAAAAACAAAGATTAAATTACCAATAGCCATTTTTGATTTTTCTGGGTTGTTTTGATCTATTTTGGATAAAATAGGCACAACTGAAGAGTTTACAGCACCTTCACCAAATATTCTTCTAAAATGATTTGGTATTTTAAAAGCCACAAAAAACATATCCGTATAGATATCAGCGCCAAAGTAACGTGTAATTAAAAAATCTCTAATAAAACCTAAAACTCTTGATAGTATAGTAAAGAACGCTATTGTTTTGATATTTTTAAACATTCTTTTCGATTAAAACTACAAACTCTCCTATTATTTTTTTTTCTTCTATGATTTTTATTACATCCTCTATGTATCCACGAATAAATTCTTCATATACTTTTGTTAATTCGCGTGCTATTACTACATACCTGTTGCCTAATGTCTGTTGTATATTTTTAAGCGTTTCTTTTAGTCTATTTGGTGATTCGTATATAATTATTGTAGCATCACGATCGTATTTTAAAAGTAATTTTGATTGCTTTGATCCGGATTTTGGTAAAAAGCCTAAAAATATAAATTTATCTGTAGATATACCACTTGCTTGTAATGCACAAATAATCGCGCTTGGTCCTGGTATAGGTTCTACTTTAAAACCACTTTCTATAAAGGTCTTCACGATTCTATAACCCGGATCTTGTATGGTTGGTGTGCCAGCATCTGTGATAAGTGCAATTTTTTTACCTTTTTTTGCTAAATCAAGTGCAAGAGGTATTTTTCTTTGATAATTATAGTCATTATAAGCAATAAGTTCTTTTTTTATATTATATGCAGAAAGTAATATGTTTGAATGTCTTGGATTTTCTGCAAAAATAATATCTACATTGTTTAGAATTTCGACAGCTCTATATGTTATATCTTTTAGGTTACCAATTGGTGTAGAGACAACGTAAAGACTTGTATTCATAATTCGGCAAAAAAATGCCTTATCTGATTAATGTCTTCGCAAGGCTTTCTTTCATAGCATCTACCGCGTGTGCAGGGTGGCCCTGCATTCTTAAAAATTATCGGAGCTTCTTTTTTGCAGATCTTTAGCATTTCAATAGCTATGTCTTGAATTTCTTTTTGTGCTTTTTGGCAGGTTCTTAATGTGAAAAAATGTAATAATTCTCGTGCATTCATGGTCACTATTATATCAGACACAATGGAACATGGCAAAATATAGCGCGCATCTTCTTTTGGTAAGCCTAAATTTAGTAGTTCTTCGTATACTGACAGTGCTTTTTTTGTAAGTTCATTAAAAATTTCTTTAGCTTGAGCATCTTGTTGTATTTTTTCTGGTGTGAAAAAACCTGTTGCTTTTGTGTATCTGTGTGATTGTTGTGTAAAACTTGCGATTCTATGCCTTACCAGTTGATGCGAAGCAACGCGACTTATATCCTTTATTAAAAAAGTAAAACTCGCGTGTTCTAAAATGGATAAATGACCTGCTTTAATTATTTTATTCAGCAAGCCTTCTTTGTCATTTGATTTTGACTGGTAGCATATTTTTGCTGTTTGGAAACAAATACCATCAGGGTCTTTTGTATAATTCAGAAGTTTTATTTCCATAAATCACTTCTTAAATATGATGACAGTTTCATTATCTTTTTGCATGTAATATTGACCTCTAGTTTTTTTCTCAATAGTAGAATTTGTAACATTTGCGCTTTCCTTTAAATGATTTATTTCTTTTTTTTCCTTATCAATTTTCTCATGCAGTTTTCCTTTAAATTGGTTTAGATTGGATAAACTGGAATAATTATCATAGAAGCTTTTTATCAAAACTCCTATGATAATAATAAAAATTACTATTAATACATTTTCTAAAATTTTACCAAGTCGGGTAAATCGCATTAGATTTTAACTCTTGTTCAATCTCAAGTAATCTATTGTATTTTGCGATACGTTCTCCTCTATTAATGGATCCAGTTTTTATAAATCCAGAATTTGTAGCAACAGCTAAATCAGCTATAAAAGTATCTTTAGTTTCGCCGGATCTGTGAGAAATTACATAATTATACCCATTTTCTTGAGCCAAATTTATTACATTAAGTGTTTCAGTCAACGTTCCAATTTGATTTAGTTTGATCAAAATAGCATTAGCAATACCTTTTTCTATACCTTCTGAAAAGATTTTTTCATTTGTAACAAACACATCATCTCCGACAAGCATTATATGTTCGCCAAGTTCTTGTGTAATTTTTGACCAACCCTCCAAATCGTCTTCAGCCATTGGGTCTTCAATTGAAAAAATTGGATAATTTTCTATAAAATTTCCGAGCAAATCTATAAGTTCATCACTTGATGTTTTTTTGTTTGATACATAATAAAAGCCATCTTTGTAAAATTCACTTGCTGCTAAATCGAGTGCAATGTCGATGTCTTCACCTGGAACATACCCGGCTTTTTCAATTGCTGTTACTAAATATTGCAATGGTTCTTCATTTGACTTGAGATTTGGTGCAAAACCACCTTCGTCGCCAACACCTGTTGAATGGCCATCAGCTTTTAATAGTTTTTTAAGCATTTGAAAGGTTTCAGATGCCATTTGCATCGCGCTTGCAAAGTTTTGTGCACCAACAGGTACAATCATGTATTCTTGAAAATCAATATTATTGTCTGCATGAACACCACCGTTTATTATATTTAGCATCGGAATAGGTAATGTTTTTGCGCCAAGACCACCAATGTATCTATAAAGGGGTATATTTAACTCTCTACTTGCTGCTTTTGCACAAGCAAGCGATACAGATAAAATTGCATTTGCCCCTAAATTTGATTTGTTTTCAGTTCCGTCAAGTTCTATTAATAAATTATCGATTTCTGATTGTTCTAAAACTTCCATCCCAATTATTTCATCAGCTATTCTGTCATTTACATTGGATACAGCTTGAAGTACACCCTTGCCATTATACCTTTGTGGATCGTTGTCCCTTAATTCTAAAGCTTCTTTTGAGCCAGTTGATGCTCCAGATGGGATTTCAGCTTTCCCAATAGCACCATCTTCTGTTTTAATGATAGTTTTAATGGTAGGATTTCCCCTTGAATCTAAAATTTCAATTGCGTTAACTTCAATTATTGCGCTCATGTTTCCTCCTAAATTAAATATATTTTTTTACCATTTCTTTGTAAGTGTCAATAAGATTTTCCAAATCTTTTTGAGTTTTTGCATTTGCTTCTATGGCAAAATAAGACTTATCTTCTTCTGGATAAAGCAAAACCCAACCTTCAATATCTTTATGGTATATTTTAATACCAAAGGTAGTTAGTCTATCTGTATTTTGTGTATCTTCAAACAACTTTCTCATTACGCTACCTTTTTTGTCAAAAGGGCACGGAATTAAAACCTTGCTTTTTGGTGTTGATTCGTACATGTTTGCAAGTTGAGAGATATTTTTGTCTTGTAAACTTAGAAGCTCAAGAATCTTTAGTGTTGAGTATATGCCATCAAAGAAATATTGATAATCACTAAACAAAAAACCGCCATTAGCATCTGCACTAAAATAAGCTTTTAAATTATAAGCATTATACATAAGCTCTTTCATTGTAAATGGAGACTCGTAAAAATCTATGTTTAAATCATTACAAAGTTTTTCACACATAAAAGATGCATTTACTGGTAAAATAATTTTTTTATTTTTTAGCCGTTGAGATTGAAGCAAGATCAGAGCTCTTACAGCTTTCTCATTGTCTATTATTTCGCCATGATTGTCAACCAAAAAAACTTTTTCACATCCAGAATCAAGCATAATACCTAATTGTGAATTAGTGCTTTTTGTAATAATAGATAGTGTGTTTTGAGCTTGTTCAAATTCTTCTTTAGTTCTGGTTGTCTTGTTTGGTTCTATAAAAGCGTTTAGACTGATTACTTCAATGCCAATTTTGCCAAGTATATTTGGTAAAATTTTGGACGCACTACCAAAAGAATAATCTATAACAACCCTTAGATTTTGTTCTTTTATCCTTTCAATGTTTAATTTGTTTAATATAGAATTGTTGTAACTTTCTATTGTATGATATGGAAAATTTAAATTGCCAACTTTATTAATAGAAGATTTTCTAAAATCTTCTCTGAAAAACAATCTTTCAATTGTTTTTTCCTTTGAGCTTACAATATCCATCCCATTGTTATCAAAGAATTTTATATCTACAAATTCTGTATCAAATGGTGAGCGTCTTAGATAGAAACCGCCAGATTTACCTGTTGTTTTTATAATATACCTTATAATGGGTATCGGTGTATCACTTAAGTCTTCTACATTGACGCCGCAAGATAAAACGCCAGACATTAAAGCTCTATTAAGCAGTCTTGATACGGGATGCGTATCTCTACCGCATACCACTGTGGATTTTTCTTTCAAACTTGTTGCATATGCTGAACCTAATTTTGTGCAAAATTCTGGTGTGATCTCCAAATTAGCTAAACCCGTCACGCCATATTTTGCAAATAGCATGTAAGACCATTTTTCTGCCCATATAAGTGACGATGACAAAATAGCCCCAGATTCAATTTCTTTATTTGGCCAAATTTTAATATTAGGTTTAATTATTACATTGTCTCCAATCTTAACATTGCTTGAAACTACGCAATTATCATCTATGAAGGTTTGAATTCCTATAGAAACATTGTCCAATATAATAGAATTTCTAACTTCGCTATCTTGAGCAATTTGAGTGTTATCCCAAATAATAGAATTTTCTATATTGCAGTTTTTACCAATTCGGACATTTTTGCCTATTATAGAATTTTTTATTTTTGATTTGGGTTCAACAATAGAATTTTCTCCTATAATGAGATGTCCTTCTAAGTTAGATGTAAAATTTATATTAGTGTTTTTTCCTACAAAAAAATTTGTGTTTTCAATGTTTTCTTCTTCCACGTCTATTTGTATTTTGGATTCCAGGCAGTCCATGTTTGCACTAAAGTATTCTGAGATATTTCCAATATCTTTCCAATATCCATTATCTATGTATGCATTTATTTTAATACCTTTTTCTAATAAAAGTGGAAATAAATCTTTGCTAAAATCAAATTCAACATTTTCAGGTATGAAATCATACGCTTCTTTTTCTAATATGTAAATGCCGGTATTTATCAAATCAGAAAAAACTTCGCCCCATGATGGTTTTTCTAAGAATTTTTCTATATTCGATTTGTCATCTGTAATAACTATACCATACGATGTGGGATCTTTTGTATGAGTTAAAATAATAGTAGCTTTTGCATTTTTTGTTTTGTGAGACTCAAGTGCTTTTGTAAGGTCAAAATCACACAATATATCTGAACTTATAACCAAAATTGGTTCATTTATGTTTTCTTTTATTATAGAATATTTTACTGCACCCGCTGTTCCGTAATCTTCGTCTGGTAGTACATAACTTAAGTTTACACCAAACTCCTGACCGTTTTGGAAATAGTTTCTTATAACATCGTGTTGGAAAAATAACAATGCACTAATATTTATAAATTTATGACGTTTTAACAGATTTATTACATGAAACATTATAGGTTTATTTGCAATGGGTACCATAGGTTTTGGTATTTTAATTGTAAGCGGCCTTAACCTTGTTCCGAAACCGCCCGCCATTAATATGGTTCTCATTTTTCACCCCATTTAGGCTGAGTTATTTATATTATACTTAAGTCTTTTAAGTTTGCAAATAAAAAACATGGGTATTAAAGAATTTTATTATTGTAATATAAAAGACTTTATGATAAGATACGCTTTCGAAAAAAACGCACGCTTGCCGATTTATGTGCGCACTGGGAGTCTTTTTAGATTGGTGTGCATTAGTAAGTGGTGGAAAATCCAATTTTAAGGAGTTTGTATGTCACACATTACGATGAAGGAACTTTTAGAAGCAGGTGTTCACTTTGGTCATCAAACCAAGCGTTGGAACCCTAAAATGAAACCCTATATTTTTGCTGCTAGAAAAGGTATTCATATTATCGATTTACAGCAGACATTGTATTACTTTGAAAAAGCATACGATTTTGTAGAAGATCAAGCAGCTGCAAACAAAACAATACTTTTTGTTTGCACAAAAAAACAAGGTCAAGATGAAATTAGAGAAGCTGCGATAGCGTGTGGTATGCCTTATGTTACTTATAAGTGGCTTGGTGGTTTATTAACTAATTTTTCAACAGTTAAGAAAGGTGTTGAGAACCTAAAAAAATTGGCGGATCTTGAAGAAAGCGGAGATATCAATAAATATACGAAGAAAGAAGCTAAAATTCTAATGAAAAAGAAGGAAAAATTAGAAAAATTCCTTTCAGGTATAAAAAATTTAACAAGGTTACCCGATGTAATTATTGCTGTTGACACAAAAAGAGAAGAACTTGCTATAAAAGAAGCAAATAAATTAAAAATACCAGTTGTTGCGCTTGTGGATACAAATTGTGATCCAGATGCTATTGATTATATTATTCCTGGTAATGATGATGCAATAAGATCCATAAATTTGCTTGCTCAAAAAATGCAAGATGCTGTGCTTCGTGGAAGAGAACGATTAAATAAAGAAGAAGCAGACAAGCTTGCAACAGAAAAATTTGAAGAAGCTGTTGCCGAAAAAATAGAAAGCGAAGAAGAGTTTAGTGGAGAGGAGGATATATAGAATATGGAAATAAATGCACAATTGGTTAAAGAGCTAAGGGAAAGAACCGGTGCTGGAATGATGGACTGCAAGAAGGCTCTTGAACAAACAAATGGCAATATGGATAAAGCTATAGAAAAACTAAGAGAGATGGGCCTTGCAAGTGCTAGAAAAAAATCCATTAGAATTGCAAATGAAGGCAAAATCGTGAGTTATATTCATGCTGGTGGCAAAATAGGCGTAATGGTTGAGCTGAATTGTGAGACAGATTTTGTTGCCAATACAGATGAATTTTCACAGCTTGCAAAAGATATAGCTATGCATATCGCGGCTACCAACCCACTTTATGTTGACAAAGAAAGTGTACCGCAGGATGTAATTGAAAAAGAAAAGGCTTTTCAAAAAGAGCAATTACTAAAAAGCGGTAAACCAGAAAATGTATTGGATAAAATACTAGAAGGTAAAATTAATAAATATCTAGAAGACATATGCGTTTTAGATCAACCATTTGTAAAAAACGAAATGGTAAAAGTAAAAGAATTAATTAATAATGCTATTGCGAAGTTTGGTGAAAATATTATGTTGAGAAGGTTTGCAAGATTTAAATTAGGAGAAGAATAAATAGTGGATAAGATAGTTTTTAACAATGTTCTGTTAAAACTTAGCGGGGAAGCTTTGCTTGGCGAGCTTCCCTTTGGTATAGACGACAAAATGATTAAAAAGATTTCGATCGAAATAAAACAAATATGGGAATTGGGTGTTAGCGTTTCGATTGTTATCGGTGGTGGTAATATTTTTAGAGGCATTAAAGGAGCTTCGCTTGGAATGGATAGAGCAAGTGCTGACTATATGGGTATGCTTGCTACCGTTATTAATGGCTTGGCTTTGCAAGATAGTTTAGAAAAGCTTGATGTACCAACGCGTGTTATAAGTGCAATAGAAATGAGACAAATATCTGAGCCATATATTAGAAGAAGGGCTTTGAGGCACTTAGAAAAGGGCAGGGTAGTAATATTTGTTGCAGGTACCGGAAACCCCTATTTTACTACAGATACAGCAGCGGCACTCAGGGCGATGGAAATGGGGGCTCAGGTATTACTTAAAGCTACAAAAGTTGATGGTATTTATGATAAAGATCCAATGGTTTATGAAAATGCAAAATTAATCGAAAAGATTACATATATTCAAGTGCTTGATCAGAACCTAAAGGTTATGGACTCAACTGCAATATCTATGTGTATGGAGTATAAATTGCCAATTATTGTTTTGAATATAAATAAAGATGGCATATTAAGAAGTATAATAGAAGGCAAACAGGTAGGCACTTTAGTTAGCTAAGGAGGAAGTTATGATTGATGAGGTTAAACCCATTGTATTAGAAATGGAAAAAGCTATATTAGCTTATAAGCATTATGTAACTTCATTAAAAACTGGTAAAGCTCATAATTTACTCGTAGAAAATATTATCGTTGAAAGTTATGATAAAAAAATGTCATTAAAGCAAATTGCTTCTATATCAGTCCCTGATGCAACATCGATTATTATTAAACCATGGGATATGAGTTTATTGAAAGCAATAGAAAAAGCAATATTAAAATCAAATATTGGTTTAACGCCAAACAATGATGGTAAGGTTATAAAAATCAATATGCCGCCAATGACAGAAGAGGATCGAAAAAATATCGTAAAACAGCTTAAGCAAGAAAGTGAAAAATACAAAGTGAATATTAGAAATATGAGAAAGAAAGCTAATACAGTTATAAAAGATTTAGAAAAAGATAAAAATATATCTAAAGATGATCAAAAAAAAGAAGAAGATGAGATGCAAAAATTAACTGATAAGTACATAAAAGAAATAGACGAACTTTTAAGTGTAAAACAAAAAGAGATTTTATCTGTTTGACAAAATGAATATTCCGCTACATGTAGCTATTATAATGGATGGCAATGGAAGGTGGGCTAGCATACAAGAAAAAAAAAGGATCTATGGCCATTATATTGGCTCATTGGTTATTGACAAGATAGCCTCTAAGGCCAAAAAGCTTGGTGTTAAGTATTTAACTTTGTATGCATTTTCTACAGAAAATTGGAAAAGACCAAAATCGGAAGTTAATTTTTTGATGAGTTTGCTGGCTATACAAATAAGAAAAAAAATAAATTTCATGATGAGGGAAAATATAAAATTTAACTATTTAGGCGATATTGCTAAATTGCCCCAAAAACAGCAAGAGGCTATACTTGAATCAAAAGAAAAAACAAAAAATAATCATGAGCTAACGTTAAATTTAGCGATAAATTACGGTTCTTATATGGAAATATTGCAGGCTTGCAAAAAAATGTGCGCAGAATATTATTCTACGAAAAGCATCGTTAACGAGCCTAATGAACAACTTTTTGAGCATTATCTATACACTAAAGGAATGCCAAATGTTGATTTATTAATAAGGACTGGCGGAGAAAAAAGGATAAGCAATTTCTTACTCTGGCAGATAGCATATGCAGAAATTATTTTTTTAGATAAGTATTGGCCTGAGTTTAATGAAGATGATTTTGAAGATTGCACCAAAGAATTTGGCGAAAGGAAAAGGCGTTTTGGCGGAATCGATGATTAAAAGGGTAATTAGCGCTGCAATATTAATCCCTTTTGCACTTTTCGGCATATTTTATGCTCAAATTTGGTTTTTAAAAATTATAATATTAGCGGTAAGTCTGTTATCGTATTTTGAGTGGTCAAGCTTTAATCCTTTAAAAGAAAGGCATTTTTACTATATTTTGGCTGCATTGTTTGTTTCAAATATATTATTTAACTTTGAGCATATTTTAATTATATTAATGGTAGTTTTCCTAATCCACATGCTTATAGGTTTTAAGAAAATTGAAAAAGATCAGATTTTAGCCCAATACTATTTGCTTGGTGGCATATTTTATATATCTCTTTACACTTTTTTTATAAATATTATTCAATTACAAAATGGTAGATGGTTATTTTTGTTATTGTGCGTCAGTATTTGGGTTGGAGATTCTTTTGCCTATTTTTGTGGTAAGTCTTTTGGAAAAATTAAGCTAGCCCCTACAATCAGTCCAAAAAAAACTTACGAAGGTGCAGCTTGTGGTGTACTTTTGGGTACCATTGCTGCCTTAGTTTTGGGTTACACTGCAAGCATAGATTTAAAGGTGGCTTTTGGCATGGGCTTTGTGGCTAATATAGCAGGTATATTTGGAGATTTATCAGAATCTATTATAAAACGTATTTATAATAAGAAAGATTCATCAAATATTATACCAGGCCACGGTGGTGTACTTGATAGGCTAGATAGCCTTGCATTTTCATCATTTTTTGTATATTTAATGTTTTTATGGAAAATATTTTAATTTTAGGCTCAACGGGCTCCATTGGACAAAATGCAATTGAAGTTATAAAGAAAAATTCAAAATATAACGTAATAGGAATTGCATTTAATCAAAACATAAATAGAGCAATTGAACAAATAAAACAAATAAAACCTAAATATGTTTATGTTGGCAAAAGGGAATTTATTGGGCAATTAAAAAGTCTATTTCCTAAAATTGAGTATTTTACGCAAGATACATTGGCTGATTTAATGTCTAAAAATGATATTAATTTTGTATTAAATGCATTTGTTGGGAGTGCCGGAATTTTGCCTTCATATTATGCCATTTACAACAATAAAAAATTTGCCCTAGCTAACAAGGAAAGCCTGGTTGTGGCAGGGAAAATACTTACAGATTTAGCATTAAAAAATAATGTAGAGATTATACCAATAGATAGTGAACACTCTGCAATATACCAATGTTTAGGTGGTAAAAGACAATATTTGAATAAAATTATATTGACAGCCTCCGGTGGACCTTTTAGGCGTTTTGATAAAAGCCAATTTGCCAATATTACAAAAGAAATGGCTTTGCATCATCCAAAATGGAACATGGGTGAAAAAATCACAATTGATTCTGCAACTATGATGAATAAAGGTTTTGAGGTAATAGAGGCGGGCTGGCTTTTTGATTTAATTCCAGACCAAATTGATGTGGTTGTACACAAAGAATCCATAGTGCACTCGGCTGTGGAATTTATTGATGGTACCATTATCGCTCAATTAGCAGTACCTGACATGAAACTGCCAATTGCTTATGCATTGTATAAGCCAGAAAGGATTGAGTTTGAAAATAAAATTTCTTTAGTTGAGATTGGGAATCTTAGTTTTGAAAAACCTGATTTAGACAAATTTGAGCTTTTAGCTTTAGCTCAAGAGGCATTTAGGAAAAAGGATAGAAACTGGGGGCTTTTGCTTAATGCGGCAGATGAGGTGTGTATTGAATATTTTTTAAATAATAAAATTAAGTTTTGCGATATACCAAAGATTATTAAAAAAATCGTTTTAGAATTTGATGACAGAATCTCAAGCAATATTTTTGAGTTACAAAAACAAACACAGATAATTAAAAAAGAAACCACTAAATTAATTGAAAGTTTAAGGAGGTCTTAATGTATATATTATATGGCATTTTAGCTTTGATAATAATGATAATAATACACGAATTTGGACATTTTATTGTTGCTGTTTTAAGTGGAGTAAAAGTTGAAAGGTTTTCTATAGGTTTTGGTCCTGTTTTATTTAAAAAGCAAACGAAAATAACGGAATTTGCATTCTCGGCTATTCCTCTTGGTGGATATGTCAAGATGAAAGGCGAAGAGCCTAACAGTGTAGACGAAAATGATAAGGAAGGCGCATTTTACGCTCAAAATGTATACAAAAGAATGCTTATAGTTTTTGCCGGACCTTTTTTTAATATTTTGTCAGCAGTGTTTTTTTTTGCTGTTGCTTATTATATTGGCATACAAGCGCTTGCACCACAAGTCGGTAAAGTTATAAAAGATTCACCTGCGTATTATGCTCATCTGCAACCAAAGGATAAAATTATAAAAATAAACAATATAAGTGTAGGAACCTGGGAAGATATGTCTAAAATAATCAAAACTAACGATAACTTAAATTTGGTTATTAAAAGAGATGGAAAGTTAATGAACTTACATATTAAACCCAAATCCGAAATTGTTAAAAATTTACTTGGATATAAAGAAAAGATAAATGTAATTGGTATTTTGCCGTCTGGTGAAACTACAATAGTTAAATACCCTTTATTTAAATCTTTGTATGCAGGCGTTGAAAAAACAGTCTACATTATTAAAGTTACACTTGAAGGTATTGTAAGTTTGATCGCAGGTCTAATACCATCCTCAGAGGTAGGAGGACCAATAATGATTGTTGATATTGCAAGTAAAGCAGCTCAAGCAGGCTTAGGTTCATTTTTAATATTTGCGAGTATAATTAGTATAAATTTAGGCCTTTTGAATTTATTCCCAATACCTGTTTTAGATGGTGGACACTTAATGTTTTTTACAATCGAAGCAATAAGAAAAAAACCTGTAAGTGAGAAATTTCAGATTGCAGCTCAAAAAATAGGTATTGGGCTTTTGATAGCACTAATGATTTTTGCCTTTTATAATGACATAAAACGCTTTTTTATACCAAAAACAACATCAACAACGCAAAGTGTAATAAAAAAATGAATTTTATTGATAGAAAAAAAACAAAAAAGATATATGTTGGAAATGTGCCTATAGGCGATTTTGAACCAATTAGCATTCAATCAATGACTAATACCGATACAAGAGATGTAGATTCTACGGTTGCTCAAATAAATTCTTTATATGCAAAGGGGTGCGAAATTGTAAGATGCGCTATAGTAGACAAAGAAGCTTGTAAGGCATTGTCTGTATTAAAGCAAAAAAGCCCAATACCAATTATTGCTGATGTGCATTTTGACTATAAGCTTGCCATTTGTTCAATTGAAAATAATGCCGATTGTGTTCGAATTAACCCTGGCAACATTGGGAGCTTTTATAAAGTAAAATCAATTGTTGAAGCTGCAAAAAACCACAATATACCATTGCGCATAGGTGTTAACAGCGGGTCTCTGGAAAAGAATTTGCTAACAAAATATAATCATGTGTGTGCAGATGCTTTAGTTGAAAGTGCTTACAATTGGGTTGTAAGGCTTGAGGATATGGAATTTACTAACTTTAAAATATCAATAAAATCTTCAAACGTGGAAGATACTATTTTAGCTTACGAAAAAATATCTTCTATGGTCGATTATCCCTTGCACATAGGCCTTACAGAAGCAGGGGGTGATTTTGAAGGTATAATAAAATCAACTTGTGCCGTTAGCGTTTTATTAAGAGAAGGTATTGGTGATACAATAAGAATATCTTTAACGGATAGTCCAGAAAAAGAAATTGATGTTGCTTTTGAGATTTTAAATGCTTTGGGTTTAAGAAAAAAACAATCAATAGAGTTTATTTCTTGTCCAACTTGTGGTAGAATAGAAATAGATTTAATTGAATTAACAAAACAGGTGAAAGAAAGATTAGCACATATAAAAAAACCAATAAAGGTGGCAATTATGGGTTGTGTTGTAAATGCACTGGGCGAAGCTAAAGAAGCAGATTTAGCAATAGCTGGCGGTAGGCATTTTGGTTTAATTATACAAAACGGTAAAATTGTTAAAAAAGTTAGAGAAAGCGAATTGCTTGACAGTTTTACTGAACAGGTTGAAGCTTATGTTAAAAAACAATTTTAAAGTTTTTTGTTGTTCTTCTATAGTTATTTTAATGCTATCGTCCTGTATACGTCCTCCAAGTACAACTGAATCTTACAATGTAAAAGAAGTTAATTTAAAGCAATTTTCAGACAATAACTATCATTATTTAATGGCTTTTAGTTATTTTTACAATAATAATATTAAAGATGGAATAAAAGAATATGAAATATTTTTGAAGAATAACCCACAAAAACAATTTTATATAGAATTTGTGAATTTACTTATAAGATTTCGAGATTTTGATAAAGCTCAAGAAGTTTTACAATCGGCTATATTAAAATACCCAAAAGATAAGCAGCTTTATTTGTTACTTTCTGATATTTATGTTATTCAAAATGAGTATAAAAAAGCTATTGATATTTTAGTACAATCAAATATAAAAACTTTTGACGTTTACAAAAATATTTCTTTGTTATATGCTCAAATAGGTGATGTTAATAATGCAATTAACTATTTAATGCAAGCAAGACAGTTTAGTGAATTAGGAGAGGTGTATTTTTATATATCTCAAGTTTATTTTAAATTTAATTTAACGGACAATGCTTTGCAATACCTTCAAATGTCAGTAAATTATAAATATCCAAAAGCATATATCGCACTTGCAGACATGTATGTTAAACAAAACAATTATACAAAAGCTATTAAATCATACGAAGAGTTTCTTAAACTGCCAGATAAAAACAAAGAAGAAGAGGTTTATGTTTACACAACGATGGCTAGTATATATTACTCTATTGATAAGGATTTAAAAAAAGCAATAGAATATTACAAAAAAGCTTATAGTTTAGATAAATCACAGCTAAACCTTGAAAGGTTATCATACCTCCTTTTACAAAATCACAATTATAAGGAAGTAGTTAATTTATTAAGCTTAAGTCAAGATACAGAACATTCATCTACATTAAGGTACTTTTTAGGGTTAGCTTATTTTAGTTTAAAAAATTATAAACAGTCGATAGTAGAGTTATCAAATGTGGATTTTGCTAGCGACCTATATGTTGATGCTCAAGCTAAAAAGGCAATTTGTTATTTAGAAATGAAAGAGCCAAAAGAAGCTTTGAATACAATACAAAAAATTATCAAAGTAAGCCCAAATGAGGAACTTTATAAAACATACTTCTATATATTGAATCAGGAAAAAGATTGGAGTGGCTTAATTAATGCATTAAAACAGTCATTAAAAGTAACAAAAGACAAAGAAAAAATATACTTTTATTTAGCTGATGTTTATTATGGAAAAATGCATGATAAGCAAGCAGCTATACATTTTTTAGATGAAGCTCTAAGGATTAAGCCAAATGATCCAGAAGTGCTTAATTATCTTGGTTATTTATATATAGATGAAAATATTGATGTTAAAGCTGGGATAGAAATGGTTAAAAAAGCTTTAAAACTACAGCCAAATAATCCATATTATTTGGATAGTTTGGGTTGGGGATATTTCAAGGAAAAAAGATTTAAACTGGCACAGTATTATCTAGAAAGAGCAAATAGATTACTTAAAAAACCAGAAAGCACAATTGCTTTGCATCTTGCAAAAGTTTATGAAGCCCTGGGTTATAAATCCAAAGCAAAAAAAATTGCAATTGAAGTTTTAAAAAACGAACCTAACAATGAAACAGCAAAGAAAATAATAAAAGCATTAAAATGAAGTATGCAGTTTTTTTATGCATTATTTTATTATATAAAGTATCTTTTGCATCAAATATTTATGCTACAATAGAAGATGGTCAAGTTGTATATAAAAACAGGCCTCTTTTCTTTAAGAATGTTATTAACAATTCAAAGTATAGCAGGTCTTATATAAAAGAGCTTTTAGAAAAGGCTGCTAATAAGTACAATGTAAACGAGAGATTTGTTTTAGCTATTGCGACGGCAGAATCTGGTTTAAATCACAATGCGATCTCCAATAAAGGTGCAATTGGTGTTATGCAAATTATACCTTCTACGGCAACATTATTAAATATAAATCCAAATAATTTGGAACAGAATATTGATGGTGGCGTGAAATACTTGAAATTTTTACTCAACAGATACTCAGATAATTATGCACTAGCAGCTGCAGCGTATAATTGTGGTCCAAATAATGTTGATAAATACAATGGAATACCACCCTTTGAAGAAACAATCAACTATGTTAAAACAGTAATGGCTTATTTTGATCAATCAAATTCAGCTTTAGCGGTAAATTACACAAAAAAGATTAAAAGTGCTAAAAAACCAATGAGAATAGTAGAAGAAAATGGGGTTTATACTAACATACCGAATGTTTCATGGTAGTAAAAAATACGTTTTAATATTTTATATAAACAAGAATTGTTGAATGATAGATATTGTAAGATATTGTATAAGGTATTATGAAAGTATTGAGAATTAGAGATGTATAAGTTAAAACATATATTATCAATGATAAAATTTGAGCATAGTATATTTGCATTGCCATTTGCATATATTGGTATGTTATTGTCAAATCACTATAACGTTAGAATATTAATCTTAATAACCATTGCAATGGTTAGTGCGCGAAGCGTAGCTATGGCATTAAACCGTATTATTGATTACGAAATAGATAAACGGAATCCTCGTACAAAAAACAGAGAATTGCCCATTGGCAAAGTGAAATTTAAGGAAGCCTGGATATTTACAATTTTTTCTCTCATTGTATTTGAATTAGCCGCCTACTTGCTCAATCCTTTAGCTTTTAAGTTATCATTTGTTGCTTTATTTTTTTTAATTACTTATTCTTACACAAAAAGATTCACATGGTTGTGTCATATTTATTTAGGTATAACAGATGCCATTGCTCCTCTCGGTGGGTTTGTAGGTGCAGCGGGATATTTGGATATGAATATTTTCTACCTGGCATTATTTGTTGCTTTTTGGATTGGTGGCTTTGATATACTTTATGCTTTACAAGATTTGGAGTTTGATTTAAAAAATGGCGTTTATTCAATACCGGTAAAATTTGGTCCAAATTTCGCAAGGTTGTTTGCAGCTTTGTTTCATTTGATAGCATTTGTTTTTTTGCTCATTACCATATATGTGTATAAGCTTAATTACATTGCCTATATTGGCGCTTTTTTGGTTTTGGGTTTGTTGATTGTTGAACATCTTTTGGTTGATCCTAAAGATTTAAAGAAAATTAATATTGCTTTTTTCAATATAAATAGTTATATTAGCATAGTGTTGATTGGTGTATTTTTATTAGGTAGGTTAATAAATGTTTGATGGTGGCTATCGCCTTATTGAAACATCTTTTGTTTTGTATTATACAAAAATAGCACAAACTCAGCTGCAAAAAGAAAAGGAAGAGATTTACAAAGTAGATAATCATGATGATAGTTTTAATTTTTTAATGGCTCAAAATAATATTGATTCAACTTTTGATAATTTAAATAAGGCATTTGTTGTTATGATGAAAGAAATAGACGCGAAGCTAAATTATTTAATATCACTTTTGCGTGACGGAAAAGAAAGAGAAAAATTTTCAAATTATAATAAAACTTATGCTTGTGCTGTTAGTGCAAGTGAGATTAATTTTGTAAATAATGATTCATTGCAAGTTGGTGATCTTTTGTCATTTTCTTTTTTCTTACCTATTTCTTCTCATAATGAAATTAAAGCAACAGCAGAAATTCAAAAGATTTTTCAAAAAAATGAAAGTATGTGTGTCAATGCAAAGTTTATAGATATAAATAAAAAAAATCAAGAATTAATCATATACTATGGGCTTGTTTTAGATAGAGAGCGTTTAAGATCAAGACAGTTAGAGTTATGAAAGAAAACGTTTTTATATTCATTCAAGTACTATTTGATATAATTTTGTTTGCATATCTTTTATGGCAAAAATATATTAATTCCAAATTAAACAATTCATATTCTTCTTTAATTGCGTCTATTAAGACCTTGTTAAACACACAAAAAGATATGATTGAATTAGCTAATAAGAAAATAGAATCACAACAAGAAAGTCTTGCGCTTCTTTTAGATGACGTACGTCAAAAAAATTCTGTGCTGACGGAATTAATAAAAAGTGTTAAGATAAAAACGTTTGAAAACGACACTAAGGAAAAAATATTGCAAATGTTTAGACAGCATCTATCTATAGAGGAAATTGCAAATAAGTTAGATATACCAAAAGGCGAGATTGATTTAATAGTTAAATTGTACAAGGGGGTTGAATGAAAAAAATAGAAGCTATAATAAAGCCTTTTAAATTAGATAATGTAAAAGAGGGCTTAAACGAGATAGGTGTTAAGGGTATCACTATTAGTGAAGTAAAAGGATACGGAAGACAAAAAGGTCACACAGAAATCTATAGAGGTGCTGAGTATATTGTTGATTTTTTGCCAAAAATTAAAATAGAAGTAGTAGTGAGTGACAATTTAGTTGATGCTGTAATTGAAAAAATAATAGAAAACTCAAAAACAGGCAAGGTAGGTGATGGCAAAATTTTTGTTATTCCAATAGATGAGGCAATAAGAATAAGAACTGGAGAAAAAGGCGAAGATGCTGTATAAATTTAAACAAAATATACTTGACATTAAAATATTAAGCGCTACAATATTATGTAAAATATTTTTTAGGAGGTATTTGGAACATGAATTCAAAAGGCATTAAAATTGCATTGATGGCGGTATTTTTAGCAAGTAGTTTAACTTTGGCATCTTGCCAGAAAAAGGAAGCTACAAATGCTACAAACACGACAAACACTACTAACGTAACCAATGCCACAAATGCAACGGCTCCGGCTAATGAAACAACAACTAATGCAACAACTCAATCAAACGCTACAAATGCAACGACTTCTACCAATGCTACAAAATCAAGTAGCAAAGAGATGAAAAAAGAAGCAGTTCCTGCAGCATCAAAAACATCTGCATCAAAATCAGCCAAACCAAAAGTTGAAGGTTGTTAGTTGGTTTTACGGGTGAGTTTATCGCTCACCCATTTTTAATCTTTAATGCTATTAGATAACGACGCAAGTTATGTATTGTCCCTTATAGGCGCAAAAACTATATCAAAAGTTGCTAATGCTGTAGGAAGGGGTGCGACAGCCTTTCCAGGTTATTTTGTAGAAAAATTAAACCCTGGTTTTTTAAAATCAGTTAGACCCCAATTAAAAAATTGCATATTGGTTACTGGCACAAATGGTAAAACTACGACATCTAGCTTAATTGTGCATCTTTTAAATAAGGAAAATCAATCTGTTAGTAATAATCATGCGGGTTCCAATTTGAAACGCGGCATTATTAGCTCAATTGTGCCTCATTTAACATTGAGTAAGAAATTTTCTAAAAATTTTGACTATTTTGTTTTTGAATGCGATGAGTTTGCATTAGAAAAAATAGCTATTGATTTAGATGTGAGCTATATTGTAATGTTAAATTTATTTAGAGATCAACTGGATAGGTATGGAGAAATAGATACAATTAGAAAACGATGGAGTAATTTAATAGACAATAACCCACAAATACACTACATTGTCAATGCAGATGATCCATCTGTTTCTTCTTTATTTTATCAAAAAAACCTAACCGTGTCGTATTTTGGTTTATCTGATTATCATAAAAAAACACAAGATAATTTAAAAGATATATTGTTTTGTCCTGTATGTGGTGGTAAATTAGAATACAATAATCGTTTTTTTTCTCATATTGGTGATTATTTTTGTACAAATTGCAATTTTAAAAGACCGATTCCTAGTTTAACTGCTAAAATTATGGAAAATTCAAATCAGATAGAATTAAATTATATTGGCAACACTTATTACACAAATATGCCCATTAAAGGCGCATATAATATTTATAATATAGCAGCTTCTTTTTTAACATGTTCAGAGCTTGGATATAAGTTAAATAATTTATCCAAAAATATAATTGGTTTTAAAGCAGCTTTTGGTAGGTATGAATTAATCAAATTTAGAAATAAAGAAATTTTTTTGATATTGGTTAAGAATCCGATTGGTTTTACACAAGCCTTAGAATCTAGCATTGGTAGAGATAAAAAAAATTTTGTATTTATACTTAACGATAACATTGCTGACGGTAGGGATGTTTCGTGGATATGGGATGTGAATTTTGATTCATTAAAAAACAAAATAAACCAGTTCATGATTGGTGGAAGCCGAAAGTATGATATGGCACTTCGTATAAAATATTCAGATATTGGCATTAATAGTTTTATTTTTTTTGATCGTTATAAGCAGCTTTTTGATAAAATAGAACAATCAAACAATGACACTTACCACGTTTTTTTGACTTACACTGCTCTAATTGAATTAAAGCAGTATTTAAGTAAACAAGGTTTTAAAAATTTTTATGAACAATGACAAATTTCTTTTAGACATTACGTTTCTTTTTCCTAACACAATGAGTACCTACGGTGATAGTGGCAATATTTTATCATTGGAAAAACGTTGTCAGTGGAGAGGTATTGGAGTTAATATTCATTTTAGCGATATATATGATAGCATTTATTTATCCGACATTTATTTTTGGGGTGGAGGGCAGGACAGGGCACAAGAAATAGTATCAAGTAATTTTAGCCGTCAAAAGATTGATTTTTTAGGTAGAGAAGTCGAGAATAATAAACTATTTTTGTTAATTTGTGGATCTTACCAGTTAATGGGCAAGTACTATATTGATTCAAACAACAATAAAATCCCTGGTCTGGGTATACTGGATGTTTATACTCAAAGTTCTTCAAAACGCATGATAGGTAATACAATCATAGAAAGCAATAAAAAATTAAGTATTGGAGTAAATACAATCGTTGGCTTTGAAAATCACAGCGGTAAAACTTTTTTGGAAAAAAATGTTGAACCTTTTGGATATGTAAAATACGGTTTTGGTAATAATGGATTAGATAAAACAGAAGGAGCTCTATATAAAAATGTAATTGCTTGCTATCAACACGGACCGCTATTGCCTAAAAATTCAGCCCTGGCTGATTATATTATTTTAAAAGCCTTAGAAAATAAATATGGCAAAGGCATAAAAATTAACAGTCTTGATGATTCACTAGAGTATGAAGCTTGTGATGCTATTCTGAAAAAAATAAAAAATTAGTTTTACGTTTTATATTAGTCTTTTGGATTTTTAAAAAAACTAATATTCGCAATGTCTAATAAGTATTGATTATTTAAGCTAAAGTTACGTTAGCTATGCTTGACATTATTTAGTATTTCATATAAAATGCGTTTAAATTTTTAGGGGAGGGTGAAAAAAAATATAAAGAGTTTTTTAAAACAAAATACAATAAAAATTATTTTAAGGAGGATCTATGTCAGACAAATTCAAGATCTATTGGACAAAGGTAGATGAAGCGCCTTACTTGGCTACATTTTCACTGTTGCCGGCAGTAGAAAAGTTTTTAAAGGCTGCAGGTATTAGTGTAGAGATCAAAGATATTTCAGTAGCTGGCAGAATACTTGCTAATTTCCCAGTATACTTGAAAGCAGATCAACAAGTACCAGACGATCTGTCGGAACTTGCTGAGTTGGTTAAGCTACCTGATACTAATGTTATTAAGTTGCCTAACATTAGTGCTTCTATTCCACAATTGGTTGATGCAATTAAAGAATTGCAAAATAAAGGTTACAATGTGCCAGATTACCCTGAAGAGCCAAAAACAGAAGAAGAAAAGAAGATAAAAGAAACTTATTCAAAAGTATTAGGAAGTGCAGTAAATCCTGTACTAAGGGAAGGCAATAATATCAGAGCTATATCCAAAGCTGTCAAAGAAAGCGCTAAAAAGTATCCGGATTCTATGGGTTTACCATTAAAACCTTGGAGCAAAGACTCAAAAACACATGTTACACATATGAGAAATAGTGATTTCTATGAACATGAAAAATCTATTACAACAGATAAGCCAATGAAAGTAAAAATTGAATTTGTTGATGAAACTGGTAAGTCACAGACTCTAAAAGAGGTGGCATTACAGGAAAAGGAAGTTTTTGACGGAACATTTATGGATGTAGAAGCTTTGCAAAAATTTTTTGGTGAAGAAATAGCTAAAGCCAAACAAGAAGGAATACTTTGGTCGTTGCATCTTAAAGCCACTATGATGAAAGTATCTGATCCTGTAATGTTTGGTTTTGCTGTAAAAGAATATTATAAAGATGTTTTTGCAAAACACGAACAAACATTCAAGGAAATTGGTGTAAATCCAAACAATGGTGTTGCAGATATTTACTTAAAAATAAAAAAATTACCAGAAAACAAACAGAAAGAAATTGAAGCTGACATTCAATCTGTTTATGAAAAAAATCCACCATTATTTATGGTTGATTCAGACAAAGGTATTACCAACCTCCATATGCCAAATCTTGTTATAATTGATGCTTCGCTTCCTACAATAGTAAGAGATGGTGGTAAAGCGTGGGGTCCAGATGGAAAACAAAATGATGTTAAAGTGGTTATACCAGATAGATGTTACGCTACAATGTATAAAGAAATAATTGAAGACTGCAAAATAAACGGCCAGTTTGATAGAACAACAATGGGATCAGTTACAAACATTGGACTTATGGCTATGAAAGCTGAAGAATATGGTTCACATGATAAGACCTTTATGGCTCCTGCAAATGGAACTTTTAAAGTTGTAGATGAGAATAAGAATGTTCTATTTGAGCACAACGTTAAAAAAGGTGATATCTGGAGAGGTTGCCAGGTAAAAGATGCTGCTGTTAAAAACTGGGTGCAAATAGCAGTAGAAAGGGCAAAACAGACCAAAAATTCCACCGCATTCTGGCTTGATGAAAACAGAGCACACGATGCCCAATTAATAAAAAAAGTTAGTAAATATTTAAAAGACTACGATACAAATGGCTTGGATATTAGAATATTAAAGCCTCAAGAAGCGATGAAATTTACGGTAGCAAAAGTAAGGAATGGCGAGGACGTAATAGCAGTGACCGGTAATGCATTAAGAGATTATTTAACTGATCTTTTCCCAATTTTAGAAGTTGGTACTAGTGCAAAAGTGTTATCCATTATACCATTGTTAGCTGGTGGTAGAGTTTCTGAAGCAGGTGCTGGCGGTTCTGCACCAAAGCATGTTGAGCAATTTATTGAGCAGGGTCATTTAAGGTGGGATTCAACAGCAGAATTTACTGCAATTACAACTGCCTTGAGGTTTTTGGAAGAAAAATATGACGACAAAAAAGCCAAAGTTTTAGCAGATGCTTCTGAAGTTGCATTGACTAAACTTTTAGCAAATAAACAATGGCCAGGCAGAAAACCTGGGGAATTGGATAACAGAGGCCAGCATTATTATTTTATAAAATATTGGACCGAAAGTTTAGCAGCACAAAATGACGATAAAGATCTGCAAGCTATGTTTGCAAAACCAGCTAAAGAACTCAACGATAAAGAAAAAACAATTATTGATGAATTAAAAGCAGCTTCTGGCAAACCTGCAAACATAAATGGGTATTATTTTCCAGACGAGGATAAGCTTTCACTTGCAATGAGATCAAGTAAAACATTCAATTTTATAATAGATTCAATTTAATTTAAGGAGATGCGAAAATGGCAGAAGAACGATTACCAGTTTTAGTTAACGAAGCTTTATGCACTGCTTGTGGAATATGTATAAAAGTATGTCCAAAAAATGTGCTTGAGCTTGTAGAAGATTTACATGTTTGGACTGGCGCTATGTGTAAGGTAATGCGCCCAGAGGATTGTATCAGGTGTAAGTTTTGTGAAAATGGTTGTCCTCATTTTGCAATTGAAGTCGTAGATATTGGCCTTGAATTGACATTCAAAGATAGCAAAGGCAATGTTGTAACAAAATCTAAATAAGGGGGAAAAATGTCTAACGTAGAAATACTTAATGGTAATGAGTTAGTTGCAGAAGCAGCAATAGCTGCTGGCTGTAGATTTTATTCAGGCTATCCTATTACGCCATCAAGTGAGATACCAGAACACTTATCTAAGAGAATGCCTGAAGTGGGTGGCATATTCATGCAATTTGAAGATGAAATTGCAAGTGTTATAGCTGCAGTTGGTGCTAGCTATGCTGGGTATAAACCAATGACTGCAACAAGCGGACCTGGCTTATCATTAAAACAAGAAGGGCTAGGGCTTGCCTGTATGATGGAGCTGCCACTTGTCATTGTAGATGTTATGAGAGGTGGTCCATCTACTGGCTTGCCTACGAGAGTTTCTCAATCAGATTATATGCAGGCACGCTGGGGCACACATGGTGACCATATGATTATTGCACTTGCACCATCAACGCTTATTGAAACCTACACCGAAACAATTAGAGCTTTCAATTTAGCAGAAAAATACAGAACACCGGTTTTACTATTAACAGATGCAGTACTTGCTCATTTGCATGGTAGGGTTGAGATACCAGACATCTCAAATTTTGAGATAATAGAAAGAATTCAACCAAGCGTACCGCCAGAACAGTATTATCCTTATGATGTGGAACGTTTTGGAGATATACCACCTCTGCCTAACAAGGAAAATTGGAGAAAATACAAATTTCATATGACAGGTTTAAATAAAGATAAAACCGGTTTCCCAACTGTAGACTCCAAAAAAGTTGAAGATGATGAAGAAAGAATGATAAATAAAATAATGAATAATGTTAAAGATATTGAAAGTTTTGAATATTATAAAGTAGATGATGCGGATTTACTTGTTGTAGCATATGGTACAAACGCTACTGCAGCTAGGGTTGCAATAGATGAGGCAAGATCTAAGGGTATTAAGGTAGGTATGTTTAGGCCAGTTACAGTTTGGCCGTTCCCTGAAACCCAAGTGTTTGATTTAAGTAAAAAATTTAAAAAAATTATTGTAACTGAGATTAATTTAGGTCAAATGCTTTACGAGGTACAAAGAGCCGTGAAAGGAAATTCAGAAATTTCTACCGTTTTGCAAGCTGCTGGAGTTCCTATTAGGCCTCAACAGATACTCGCAAAGATTGAGGAGGTATCTAAATGAGTGTTGATTATTCAAAGTATTTAAGAATGGATAAATTACCACTATATTGGTGTCCAGGATGTGGTAATGGTACAGTTTTAAAAGCTTTACTTGCGGCCATTGATGAATTGGGTTGGAAAAACGATGACGTTGCCATGGTATCTGGCATAGGATGTTCCGCAAGAGGCTCAGGTTATGTTAATTTTCATACACTACATACGTTGCATGGTAGAGCTATACCAGCTGCAACTGCTATAAAAATGTGCCATCCAGACATGCATGTTGTGGTATTTTCTGGCGATGGTGATATGACGGCAATTGGAGGAAATCACTTTATACATGCCTGTAGAAGAAATATTGACATAAAATTAATTGTCGTGGATAACTGGATTTATGGCATGACGGGTGGCCAGTACTCACCTCTAACCCCAACAGGTACAAAAGCATCCACTATGCCAAGGGGAAACATTGATCCAACATTTGATCTTGTAGAACTTGCAAAAGGCGCAGGAGCTACGTTTGTAGCAAGAGGTTCTGTAGCAGAACCTGTTATTTTAAAAAACTATATAAAGAAAGCATTAGAACACCAAGGTACAAGCGTGGTTGATGCAATGTCAAATTGTCACATACAATGGGGAAGAAGAAATAAATTTGGCGACCCAGTAAAATTAGTTGATTACATAAAGAGTGTAACAATTAGTCAAGCAAAATCAGCAAAACTTTCCAAGGAAGAACTTGAGGGTAAATACATTACAGGCATTTTTGTAGATGATTCTACAAAGAAAGAATACACTCAAAGCTACAAAGAGCTGATCGAAAAAGCTCAGGCTAAGTCTTAAAGGAGATTGATATGGGATTACATTATGAATTAAGATTCGTAGGAATTGGTGGGCAAGGTAATATGCTTGCTGGCACAATCATAGCAGAGACAGCAGTTTATTATGAAAATAAATATGCTACTCAAGTACCTACTTATACCTCTCAAGTTCGTGGTGGCCCAACAAAAGCTGATGTTATAATCTCAGATGAGCCAATTCAGTTTGCGGAAGCAACACACATAGATTTTTTGCTTGCTCTTGACCAAAAAACATATGATATGTATAAAAAAGATTTGAAGGAAGGCGCTATAGTATTGGTGGATAGCGGACTTGTTAATGTACCAGAAGAAGACAATAAAAAATGGAATGTCTATGGTTATCCAATCATAAAAACCGCTAAATACGACATAGGAAATGTAGTTACAGCAAACATATTGGCAGTAGGCATGACTGTTGAATTAACGGGTATTTTTAATAAAGAAAATGTAAAGAAAGCCATAGCGGATAGAGTGCCTGCTGCGTTTTTAGATCTCAACACGAAAGCATATGAAACAGGTATTGAAATAGCAAAAAAACTCAAATCAGAAAAAGGAAAGTAAAAGTTTACACTAATTTAATAAAAGAAGAAGGGTCTAACTCTTCTTCTTTTATTTTAATAATGGAGGTGGCATGGATCCAGAAATGTGGTTTACAGAAAAGTATAAAGACAATGCAGGTTTAACTTTTAAGATAAAAGAAATTTTGGTTACAAAAGAAAGTTCCTATCAAAGACTTGATATTATTGATACTTATAGTTACGGTAAAGTAATGTTACTTGATGGACTTGTTATGCTAACGCAAAAAGACGAATTTGTTTATCATGAAATGATTACAGCGCCTGCTATCATGTCATTAAAAAATACAAGAAAAGCATTGATTATAGGTGGTGGTGATGGTGGAACTGCTAGAGAGTTAACAAAATATAATTTTGAAAAAATAACTGAAGTTGAAATAGATGAAGTTGTTGTTGAGAATTCAAAGAAATTTTTAGATTTTACTGCTTGTGGATATAATGACAAACGTGTTGAAGTAATTCTTGGCGATGGTATAGAATTTGTAAAAAATACAAAGGAAAAATTTGATTTAGTAATTATTGATTCTACAGATCCATTTGGAGCAGCAGAAGGCCTTTTTAGTGGTGAGTTTTATAGTAATGTGTATAATATACTTCACGAAGATGGTATTGTAGTGGCTCAAGCAGAAAACCCATATTATAATCCTGATTGGTTTTTGAAATCTAGAAAAAACATGCAAAAGGCTTTTGGCGTAGACACATTAAATTATTGTGCATTTATTCCAACATATCCTTCTGGTATGTGGTTATTTTCTATAGGTTACAAAAACATTAATCTACACGATTATTTTAATGAAGAATTGTATGAAAAAAATGCAAATTCATATAAATACTACAATAATCAAATTCATAAAGCTTGTTTTGCTCTGCCGCAGTTTGTTTTAAAATTAATAAAATAAATTTTTTATATATAGAAGGTGATTTTTATGGAAAAAATATCTATTTTGGGTACGGGATATGTGGGTTTAGTTACAGGCAGTTGTTTTGCTTATCTTGGTCATAAAGTTATTTGTCTTGATATAAATAAAGAAAAAATTGAAAAATTAAAAAAAGGCGAGATACCAATTTATGAACCTCAGCTTGATAAAATTGTTACATTAGCTCAAGAATCGGATAACATAGAGTTTACAACAAACTATGATTATGCCATTAAAAATTCTGATTTTATTTTCATTGCAGTGGGAACGCCTTCTTTACCAGACGGCTCTGCAGACTTAAGTTTTATTGAAGATGCACTAAAAACCATAGCATCTTATATAAACGAAAACGATTTTAAGATAATTGTAAATAAATCTACAGTACCAGTTGGCACAGGTAGGTGGGCCACAAAATTACTAGAAAGTGAATTACTAAAAAAAGGAATAAAAGAGCCAGATAAACATTTTTGCGTAGTTTCTAACCCTGAATTTTTAAGGGAAGGCAAAGCGGTAGAAGATTTTATGAATCCCGATAGGATAGTAATAGGCTCAGATAATAAGGATATAGCCCTTAAAACTGCTTCTTTGTATTCAACACTAAATCCTCCAATGATAATAACAAATCTTCCAACAGCTGAAATGATAAAGTATGCATCTAATGCATTTTTGGCTACAAAAATTTCATTTATAAATGAAATGGCGAACCTAAGTGAAAAAATTGGCGCAGATATAGAAATAGTTTCAAAAGGTATGGGTTTAGATAAACGCATAGGTCCATATTTTTTGAAAGCAGGTTTAGGTTTTGGTGGTTCCTGTTTTCCAAAAGATGTAAAAGCTTTAATACATACATCTAGAAAATACAATGTTGACTCATCTATCTTAGATGCTGTGATAAAAGTAAACGAAAATCAAAAAAACAAACCTATTGAAATATTAAAACAACTAAATATTGATTTAAATGGTGCCAAAGTTGCTTTATGGGGACTTGCATTTAAGCCTGATACAGATGATATTAGAGAAGCTGCCTCACTTACTATTATAAATGAGTTGTTAAAAAATAATTCAATTGTGTTTGCATATGATCCAATAGTAAAGAGTTTGCCTATTGCCAATAAAAATTTAATTATTACAAAAGATAAATATGAGGCATTGGATAAAAGTGACATATTAATTCTTGTAACTGAATGGGATGAGTTTAAAAACATTGAGTTTAAACGTTTTAGAGATAAAATCGTTATTGACGGAAGAAACATCTGGGAAAAAAATATCCTAAAAAAATACACAAAAATTTGTTTTAGTATCGGTAGATGAAAGAAAAAAATTACTATGTATGTTCAAATTGTGGATTTAAAACTACCAAATGGGCAGGTAAATGCCCAAATTGTGGCGAATGGAACACGCTAAAACAAGAAATACAAAATAAGCATAAAAATCCTAGTTTAAATATTGTCAGGTTAGACGAGATAAATTTACAGGAAACTATTACTTACAAAACCAATTATAAGCAGATAGATGATTTTTTAGGTGGTGGTTTTGTATCTGGCGGTGTTTATTTGGTGGCAGGTTCTCCTGGAATTGGAAAATCTACGCTATTGCTACAATTATCCAAATATCTATTAGAAAATAATCACAAAGTATTGTATATTAGTGCAGAAGAATCAGCAAATCAGTTAAGTTTGAAAGCAAATAGATTAAATAGTAAGATACAGGTTTTAGAATCAAACGATTTGGACGAAATTGTTTTTGCTTTAAATCAGGATTTTGATATATTTATAATTGATTCCATTCATACGATTTACTCAAATGATGTTGATTCATATGTAGGCAGCATAAATCAGGTTAGATTGTGTGCACAAAAGCTTATTGAAACAGCTAAAGAATACAATAAAACACTAATTATAGTAAGTCATATAACAAAAGAAGGTATAATTGCCGGTCCAAAGGCACTTGAACATTTAGTTGACGCTGTATTTTATTTGGAAAGTGATGAAAAGTTTAATCACAGGTTGCTTAGAGCTACAAAAAATCGTTTTGCAAGCACAGAGCATGTTGTTATTTTTCAAATGACTCAAAACGGTTTAAAAATAATTGAAGATGAATTTTTAACATACATAGAAGATGCAACAGAATCTGAAGGCAAAGCAATTGGTGCAATTTTAGAAGGTTCTTACTTAATGTTTGTTGAAATTCAAGCTCTTTGTGTAAGAAGTCCTTTTGGTATGCCAAGAAGGACAAGCGTGGGTTTTGATTTAAACCGTTTAAATATGCTTTTGGCGGTAATAGAAAAGCGCCTTGGGATTTCCAGTTTAGAATATGATGTTTATTTAAATGTTATAGGTGGTTTTAAAATTAATAATACACTTGTAGATATGGCTGTAGCTGCAAGTATTATATCATCTTTAAAAAAGATAATCATACAAAAAAACTATGTATTTTTGGGTGAAATTGATCTTTTGGGAAATATTAGAAAAATCAAATTGCCGGATGTATTGCACAAAAAACTCAACAGCTCAAATATAAAGTTATTTTTACACGAAAATACACCAAATGTTGAGTCGCTTTTAAAAGCTATTTTGCAAGGTCATTGAGACTTTTAGCTAATATTTGCATATAGGTATAAGCACTGAATCCGCCAAAGGAAACCGCAACCCACCCAGCTTCATGTATCTGTTCTTTTGTTGCGCCATTTTCTAAAGCTAAATTAACACTGTATGTTATACACCATTTGCACTGCTTTAGGACAGATAGCGCTATGGCTATTAAAGCCTTTGTTTTTGTGTCAAGGTGGTTGTCTTTAAATACTTTATCTAAAAAGTTTTTAAATGATTCGCCTGTATCTTTTGATTGAAAGTCGATTTCTTTAAAATTTTTTTCCATATCAGCTATTAAATCGTGTGCATTTTTTATCATGTCAGGTCTCATAGATACCTCTTTTATTTAAAATATTTGCTCCACTTTTTATCAACGAGATCTTTTATTTCTTTTGGCATTTCTATATCGTCTGGCCAATCTCTTAGAAAACCTTCTGATTTTAATTTTTTTGTTGCATCTATTCCCATTTTAGATCCCATTTGAGCTATATTTGATGCATGATCAAGTACATCAATAGGTCCTTTTGTGAAAATTATGTCCCTTTGTGGATCAATGTTGTTACCAAGCCTCCATATAACCTCTGATATATTTTGCACATCTACATTTTCATCAAATACAACAATAATTTTAGTTAAACTCATCATACCCAAACCCCAAAGTGCATTTATAACCTTGAAAGCATGGGCTGGGAATTGTTTTTTTATTGAAACAAAGGCAAAATTATGAAATATTCCTTCAATTGGTAAATTAATATCAACAATTTCTGGCAAGATTTTTTGTATGATTGGTAGAAATAAGCGTTCAGTGGCCTTTCCTAGGTATGCATCTTCCATGGGTGGTTTTCCTACAATTGTTGCAGGATAAATAGGATTTTTTTTTCTTGTTATACGTTGTATGTGAAAAACCGGATAGTAATCAGCCAAAGAATAATATCCAGTATGGTCTCCAAAAGGACCTTCAAGCATTAACTCATCTGGGTCAACATAGCCTTCTAAAACAATTTCTGCATTTGCAGGTACATAAATATCATCCCAAAGTGAAGATTTTACAAGCTCAATACCTTCTTTTCTTAAAAAAGATGCAAAAAGCATTTCATCTATATCTTCTGGAAGAGGCGCAGTAGCAGAATATATTGTTATAGGATCTGCACCTATGCATACACAAACTGGCATTTTTATTTTATTTTTTTTGTAGTAGCTGAAATGGTAAGCACCATCTTTGTGTATATGCCAGTGCATACCTGTCGTATTTTTGTCAAATACTTGCATTCTATACATGCCACAATTTTGTTTTTTTGTAATGGGGTTTTTGGTAAAAACAAGTGGAAGTGTAATAAACCTTCCCCCATCTTGAGGCCATGTTTTGAGGATCGGATATTTAAATAAATCTACATCATCCTCAATAACTTGCTGGCAAGGTGCATTTTTAACAATTTTTGGCAGATAATGTGAAAGTTCTTTGAATTTCATTACATTTCTTAATTTATCCCAAAAATTTGTTGGAATTTCTATATTTATAAGTTCTTTTACTCTTAGAGACAATTCATCCAAGCTTTCAACACCTAAAGCAAATTGTGTTCTATCTATTGTTCCAAAAAGATTCATTGCAACAGGTATTTTTGAACCTTTTGGTTTTTCAAATAAAACTGCTTTGCCATTTTGTTTAACAAGCCTATCTGCGATTTCAGCCATCTCGTATATTGGGTCTGTTTCTATTTTAACTCTCAATAGCTCTTTTTTTTTCTCAAGAGCATTTATATAGTCTTGTAAGTCTTTAAAAATCATTTTAACCTCCTAAAAAACACAAGCAAGCGTGTCTTTATTGCAACTTGAATTTATAATTTCTACATCGCTTTTTATTTGTTCTAAAAGTTTTTCTTTTGAATCAAACTTTATTTCCTGTCTTATATATTTTACAAAGTATATATTGATTCGTTTATTGTATAAATCACCATCAAAATCAATTAAATAGGCTTCAAGATGAACGATTTCATCAGAAAATGTTGGATTTGAGCCTATATTTATGGCTGCTTTATAATAAGCATCATCTATTTTAGCAAAACCTGCGTAAACACCTTCTTTTAATAAAAGTGGACGATTAAAATAGATATTTGCAGTTGGAAATCCAAGCGATTTCCCCCTTTGTTTACCTTTCTTGACAATTCCATTTATGCTGTATAGTCTGCCTAAAAATTGGTTTGCAAGTTCGATTTGGCCATTTTGGAGAAATTTTCGGATTTTTGAACTACTTACAGTAATATTGTCAATTTTATAAGCAGGAATTATATGCAGTTTAAAACCATATTCTTGAGAATATTCCTTTAAAGAAAGTGTGTTTCCCAAAGCAAGTTTTCCAAATGTATAGTTGTAGCCTACGCATACTTCTTTAGCTTTCAAACCATCACAAAGGTATTTCTTAACAAAAGCTTGTGGATGAAGCATGGCAAATTCTTTTGTAAAACGTGCACAAAAAATATAATCGACATCAAATTTACACAGGATTTCGTATTTTTCTCTAAAAGATTGCATAATGAAAGCATTATTATACTGTTTTATAATCTTTAGTGGGTGTGGATAAAATGTAAATACAACGGTTTTTCCATTTGTTTTTTGCTTTATTTCTTCAATTTTTTTTAAAAGTTGTTGGTGACCTAAATGTATACCATCAAAATTACCAAGCGCTACTATTGTATAGCTCAGCTTTGGAAAGTCATTTAGGTTTCTAATTACAACTGGCTTCATACATTAAACCTGAAGTAAACTATATCACCATCTTGGATTATATAATCTTTGCCTTCAAGCCTTACAAGTCCCATTTCTTTAGCCTGTTTTTCACCGCCACTTTTTATATAATCGTCAAAACTTGTAACTTCTGCTCTGATAAAGCCACGCTCAATATCAGAATGAATTTCTCCTGCAGCTTTTTTTGCTGTCGTGCCTTTTTTTATTGGCCAGCCTCTAACTTCTTTTGGCCCGGCAGTAAAAAAAGTTATCAAATCAAGTAATGTATAGCTAAGCTTTGATAATTTTTCAAGACCTGATTCTTTTAATCCCAGCATTTCTAGGTATTCTTTTTTTTCCTCATCTTCCATTTGTGCTAGATCTTCTTCTATTTTGCTTGAGATAATCATAAATGGTGCTTTTTCTTGGCTTGCTATTTTTTCAACAATTTCTGTATATTTATTGCCATTTATGCTTTTTTCATCAACATTTGCCACATAAATAACTTTTTTAGCGCTAATAAGCTTTAATTCTTTGGCAATATCTTCTTCTTCTGTTTTTAAATTAATCAATTTTTCACCCTTTTCCAATTTAGTTTTTATTTCTTCCAAAATAAAAGCTTCTTGTTTGTTTGCTTTTTTTGCTTTTGATAGCCTGTTTTCTATAATTTGCAAATCTGATAAAATAAGTTCTGTGTTTATTATTTCAATATCTCTTTTTGGATCAATAGAACCCTCTACATGTATTATATCTTCGTTTTCAAAACATCTTACTAAGTGTACTATTATATTTACATCTCTTATGTGAGATAAAAACTGATTACCAAGACCTTCGCCTTTGCTTGCTCCTTTAACAAGCCCAGCAATATCCACAAATTTAACTGTAGGATAAACAATATTTGCAGGTTTAACCAAATTTGCCAATATTTCAATACGTTTATCTTTAACTATAGCTATGCCAACATTTGGTTCTATGGTGCAAAATGGGAAATTAGAGCTTTTGGCATTTGCCTTTGAAAGTGCATTAAATGTAGTTGATTTTCCAACATTTGGCAGTCCAACAATACCGCATTCTAAAGCCATCTATCACTCCTAAATCTTTTTTAAAAGTAAATCTGCTATTGCTATAATAAATCCAACAATAGAACCAACAATTGACCCATTTATTCTAATGTACTGTAAATCATTACCCACTTTAGATTCTATTTGAGATATCAATTGTTCTTGTTTTAAGTTACTTAAATATTTTTTAACAGTTTCTCCAATTAAATGATGATTTTGGCGCATTATGTAATTTAGTTTTTGCTTTAGAAAATCGTTAAAACTGGATTTGTGTAGTATTAGTTGGTTAATCAAGTAATTATGTATTATGCTATCAAAAATTTTTTCAAACGTATATTTATTAAAAGAATAATTTTTTCCTTCCAATATAAGCTTCTTTATAGTGTTTTGTATAGTGTTCGATAAGTACATTTTTATTTCAAATTCATATTTATTATAAAATTCAAGCATTACCTTGCTATTTAGTTCTTTTTCTAGCCAATTCTTAAAAAACTCTAAAGTATCTGGTTTGTCTAATTGTTCAATAAAATAATATTTTAACTTTACAGTATTTTCGTACACAATTTTTTCTATAGTGTCTAAAACAAAGTCTTTTATTTTATTATCATAGAGGTCAATCTGGGAAATTATAAAATTTTTTATATTAAGACGCACTTTATGAGTTTTATCTTCTTTTATTTCAAATAGTGTCTTTTTTAATTCCTTTATAACCTCTTGCGAGAGCGCTTGCTTATCTATAATATTAAAACCTTCAAGTAAAGTAATGACTATGTCTTTTGAAAGCGTTTTATTTTTGTAATTTTCAATAAAATCTTCAATATGTTTAGAAATTAAATTTTCATTACTATCTATCAGCCAAATTAAATATACAAACGTGTTATCTATTATTTGATCAAAATTGTTATCTAAAGCATTTTTTAAAGAGGCCGTAAGACTTTTTTTTATGTCTGCCTCGATGTGATAAATAATAAATTGTGATGTTTTTTCTGGATTTAAATTGGATAAAAAGGATTTTATTTCGATTGATAAAGCTTTATATAAATTTTCAAAAAAATTACTGTCCAAAAAATTTTTAGTGGAGTTTTTTAGTATTTCGTATAGATTTAATTTAAAAACGAAATTGTCTATATATTTTTGAAGCATAATTAAGAAATTTTGTGTTTTAGTATAAGCAAAAAATTTTCGAATATAACTTTTTGTAGTCTTTTTTAAAGATTGAATATAGCGAGGTTTTTTTGAAATATTAATAATAATAGAGACTGCATCTATAATATTTATCTGAGAACTGAGATGTTTTTTTGATAACCAATCGTCGCTAACAGTTTTTGATATAGAATCTATTAATTTTTGGCGGTTATTTTCTAGAATATTTGTATGCGGGATCTTTAAACCAAGAGGATGCTTAAAAAGTGCTGTTACAGCAAACCAATCAGCAAAACCTCCGACAACGGCAGCTTCTGAAACTTTTTGTATTATATAAACCAATATATATTGGTTATTTAAAAAATGAGATAATATGAATATAAAAATTGAACTTAAAAGAAAAAAAGTAGCAATTTTCTTTTTATCCATGGCAAATAATTATACAATACTCATACATTAAAATCAAACCACTTGACAAATAGCTTTTAATTTATATACCATTAAATATGTGGAGTGCGGATGTAACTCAGTTGGTAGAGCGCAAGCTTCCCAAGCTTGAAGTCGCGGGTTCGAGTCCCGTCATCCGCTCCATTTAAACAAATATATCCAAGTTTTCAATGTATTGTTTGTCTTTTTCAAAGGCTTCTTTTATGTTTGCAAAAATTCTGTTTTTAAGTTTTTGGTAAATTGATCTGTTTTTGTTTAGTGTTTTAGCAAACTCAAATGTTGTGAGTTCTAACTCTTCAAGATTTGCTGCTGCTTTTAATATTACACCTTCCTTTTCAAGTTCATCGGCAATGCAGCGTTTACCTGTAAATACGATTTGCTGGTAGAATTGATAATTTATTGCTTTTTTGGAATATTCTATCATTGAAGGCAAAAAGGGTATGCCAATATCAACTTCTGGAAAACAAAAAAATCCTTTATCTTTTCTTGAAAATCTAAAATCACAAGAGCATGCAAGCAATGCGCCATTGCCAAAGGCGTGACCATTAATTTGAGCGATAATTGGTACGCAAGAAAATATTATTTTTTCAAACATTTCATTAATTTTGTATAAAAATTTTTTTACTATGTCATAGTTTTTTTCTTTCAAATTTTTATGTACCCAGTCAACATCTATTCCTTGAGAAAAGTTTTTCTCATCACTTGAAGTTATAATTATTGAATTTATTGTTTTATCAGATATACAATAATTTAGTGCTTCTAAAAATTCATTCGCAAATACAATATCATGTTTATTTTCTTTATTATTCATAATTATATAGGCTATTTTTTCTTTTTGTTTTATTAAAAATCTTTCCATTTTAACTCTCCTTTTTAAATATATTAGGTAAATTATTTTTTATTTTTTTAAGGTTTAAATTATTTGCGTTAAATCTAGCAATGTCATCCAATTGGGTAAAAATTGTGCTTTTTAAGAGATTGTTAATATACTTTTTTGAACCAAAAATAGCATTTTTTGGATTTTTTGCTATATTTTGTGAAAATTTTATTACTTCACTAATCATTTTTTCTTTATTTTCAAATACCTCACTCACAAGCCCTATTTTTAAAGCCATCTTAGAATCAAAATTGTCGCTTGTAAATGCAAGTTGTTTTGTATTGCTAAATCCTATTATGTAAGGTAGTCTTTGCAATGATCCAAGGTCTGCTATTATGCCTAGTTGCGTTTCTTTCAAACAAAAAACTGCGTCACTGGAACAAAACCGAAAATCGCAAGCACTTATGAAGTCAAGTCCTCCACCTATGCAATAGCCATTAATTGCAGCTATATAAATTTTATTGCCATCAAACATTAAATTCATGCCTTTTTGCATCATTTTTATTATTTCATATAAATTTTCGCTATTATTACCAATTAAGTTTCCGAAACGATTCAAAAAATCATTAAAATCCAAACCAGCACTAAAATGATTGCCTTTGCCTGTGAATATTGCTACCAATATATTGTCATCATTTTCTATTTCATTTACCAAATCAACAAGTTCAGTAAAAAACTCCCATGTTTGAGCACTTGCGTGTTTTTCATTAAGAAACGAAATAAGCTCAATATCACCTAAACGTTGTACTTCAAAAAAGTTAAAATTCATATTTACCTCCATATTTATTATTACAATAAATGATTAATTTTGTCAAATTTAGTATAACATTTACGTAAAGAAAGTTTTGTTTAATTGTCTAGTGATTTAATCCTGTGATTCTTGTTAATTCTGAGAGCATAAAACTTCTTGACAAAAAATGATTACTAAATATAATAACTTAAGTTTGAGGGCCCATAGCTCAGTTGGTAGAGCCACCGGCTCATAACCGGTTGGTCCTAGGTTCGAGTCCTAGTGGGCCCACCAAAAATTATTGATGTTTATTTTTGAAGCGGTTGAAGCGTTAGAAAGTTATTTTCCTCTATCTCTCCAAGAAAGTTGGGACAATTCAGGTTTTCAAATTCTATTTAATGAACATCCACTGAAAGGAATTTTACTTGCTTTGGATATAAGGTTTGAAACAGTTATAGAAGCAATAGAAAATGATTGTAATTTGATTATATCGCATCATCCTCTTTTTTTGCAAGCGCTAAAAAACTTTGATTATAAATTTTACCCTGAAAATGTACTTTATATGGCTACAAAAAATGAAATTAGTATTTATGCTGCCCATACAAGCTTAGACGTAGCACCATCTGGGTTAAATTATTACCTTTGCCAAAAGTTGTCTTTAAAAAATTTTCATATGGTTGATCAATTAAAGCCAGTTTTTATTGGCGAGATTGAGACAGAACAAAGTTTTAATGATTTTATTTTGTATGTTAAAAAAACATTTAATATACCAATATTAAAATATGTCTTAGCTCATAATAGGCAAATTAAAAAAGTAGCTATTTGTTCTGGCAGTTGCGCAGATTATATTTATAAGCTAAAAAATTTTGATATTGATGTTTTTATTACTGGTGATCTTAAACATCATAGTGCAATTTTTGCTCAGGAAAATAGCATAAATGTAATTGATGCTACACATTTTTATACAGAAATTGATTCAAGGGATATTTTATTTGAGCATTTATGGAAGTTAGGTGTTAAATTGATAAAAAGCAATAATGATTATATACCATGGTTATATATATAGGAGGTGTTAGTGAATACTGATATAGAGTTGCTTTTAAAAATTCAAGAATTCGATAAACAAATCTATCAACTTGAATCTGAATTTGCAAAAAAGCTCCAAGAGAGAGAAAACCTAGAAGAACTATTAACCGCTCACACACTGAATATGGAGCAAGCGCAAGAAGAATTTAACGAAATTCTTGAAGATTTAAACTTCAAAAAAAATCTTTTGGAGGAAAAGGAGGTTTTATTAGATAAGCTTGATGAAAAAAGCAATGCTGTTCAAAACCAAAAACAATCAGAAGCTCTAAATAGTGAAATTACAATAGCAAAAACCAACAAGAGTATTCTTGAGGACAAAATTTTAGAAATTCAAGTGGTTGTGGATGAAAAAACAAAAAAAAATAATGAAATCCAGCAACAAATAGACGAAACAAAACAAAAATTAGAGGCTTTTGACGCTCAAATTACTGTCTTAAAAAATGATATAGATAAGCAAATTGACCAAATTAACAAAGAAAAAGAAACCATGCTAAACGATATAAACCCAAATCTTTTAGTTAAATACAACAAGATATCGCTTTGGGCAAAAGGTAGTGCCGTTGTAAAAGTTGAAAACGAGACTTGTTATGGATGTTTTATAAAATTGCCACCACAAGTATCCGTATTGGTTGAAGAAACAGAAGAAATTATTTATTGTCCAAACTGTGGTAGAATATTGTATAAAAAAGAATGAAATTAGAATTACTGAGAAAATTCTGCGAATATAAATCTGCAGAAGAAACCGCTAGACATTTTGACATTTCAATTGATGAGTTTTTTGCTGAAATAAAGCAAATTTGTGATAGTATCGAATTGAGTAATAAATTTACCAAAAAAAATCAATTAATAGAGTCAAAAAAAACTCTTGTTGTATTTATTGATGGTGCTTCTAGTAATAATCCTGGGCCTGCTGGAATTGGTGCAGTATTTATGTTAGATAATCAAATTATTGACACTGTATCAGAATACATTGGTGAAAAAACGAACAATGAAGCAGAGTACATTGCTCTTATTAAAGCTTTACATGTTGGTTTGGATTACAATATAAGATCTATCAAAATTTTTTCAGACTCTGAACTTGTGGTTAAACAAATAAAAGGTCTTTATAATATTAAACAAGAGCACCTTAAAAAACTTAACAATGAAGCTTTATCTTTGATTAAAGAATTCGAATATTTTGAAATTAATCATATAACAAGAAATTTAAATTCTCAAGCAGATAAATTAGCAAAGTCTGCTATTGTACGTAATGATAAACAAGCTCATAAGAAAACGTAGCATAAATATTTAACCTATCAACACCAAACCTCTCTGGTAGTGGGTTAAAGGGAGAAGCCTCTTTTATAGCTTTTATAGCTGCTTCATCTAAGGCTGGGTAGCCGCTTGAGCGAATAACATCGGCGTATGCGAGAGAACCGTTTTTGTTAATCCCAAATTTTACAAGCAATGTGCCTTGTTGATTTTTTAGACGAGCTTGCTCTGGGTAGACCCATACATTTTGAATTTTGTCTTTAAGTAATTTCATATAAGAAACATACTTTATTGATTCTGTTCCAATTTCAACAGTTGTTTGTTTGTTAGTGTTTGGACTTTTGTATTCTTTTACATTGTTTGTGCCTTGATAATTTTGTGTTGGGTTAATGTTTGGTGTGTTTTTATTTGATTGTGAAAATAAATTCCCAGAAATTTGATATGGAGCAGCAGGGTGTATATTTTGCTTGTTTTGCATATTACTTGTAGCTTTTGATTTTTCAATGTTTGTGGATTTTAATTTATTATTGACTAAGTTATTTTCAACAATTTTTTTATGTTGAATTTCGGTTGTTTTAGGAACTTTTTGTTCTTGTGTTTGCTTTTTTTGAGGTGCGCCTTGCATTTTAGTTTGAGGCAGGCTTTTTAAAGGTATTTTTTCTGTTTTTGAGTATATTTTTGAGCTGGCTTTTCTGTTAATATTTGAAGCTACTATATGAGGCTGTTTTTCTTGTGTATTTTGTTCTT
>NZ_JBMFGQ010000004.1:47558-56573 GCF_049977265.1 Desulfurella sp.
TTTTAAGTATATAGATTTTTAAAAGTATTTAAAGAGGTTTTTAAAAATAACCTTTTTTCAAATAATTGATTTAATTTTTTAATTTATGTATAATTAAATAGGGGTTTTGTATGATGAATTCAATTGCTTTTAACAATGCTTGAACGCTTAAGCATTGTTGCTATATTGGCATTTTTTTATCCAAAGCCTCATTTTTTAAAAATATTCTATACAATGCAAAAGTTAAAAAAACTGATTTGTTTCTTGCAATTTTAATATTTGCTGGAATAGGCATTCTGGGTACTTACACTGGTGTACCTATAAAAGATGCAATAGCGAATTCAAGAGTTATTGGCCCTATGGTTGGTGGTTTGATTGGTGGCCCTATTGTAGGATTTGGTGCTGGGTTGATAGCAGGATTTCATAGATTAACGCTTGGCGGTTTTACAGCCACAACATGCGGAATTTCTACTGCATTAGAGGGATTGCTTGGCGGTCTTATACGCAAATACTACAAAGGTGAATATATACCTTGGGAGTTGGCTTTCTTTGCTGGTGTACTGGGAGAAAGTATGCAAATGGGCATAATTTTGTTATTTGCAAAACCATATTCAAAGGCGTTTGATTTAGTAAACGATATAGGTATGCCAATGGCAGTTACAAATGCTATTGGTATAACTGTATTTATGATGATTGTAAAATCTGTTCTCGATGAAAAAGAAAATATCTCTGCAGCCCTTGCTAAATTATCCCTTGAGATAGCAAATAAAACACTACCTTTTTTGCGAAACGGATTAAATGAGGTATCTGCATACAATACAGCAAAAATTATTTACGAGTCAACGGATTTGGATGCGGTAGCCTTGACAGATACTAGTAAAATACTTGCACATGTTGGAGTTGGGGATGACCATCACAAAAGCTCTATGCCAATCCAAACAAGTGCCACGAAAAATAGCATATTAAACGGTGAAATTAATATAGCAAATACCAAAGAAGAAATAGGTTGTTCAGTTAGAACATGTCAATTAAATAGTGTTGTAATTGTACCTCTAAAATGTTTCGATAAAACAATAGGTACCTTAAAACTTTATAGAGCAAAAAAGAAAGTTAGCAGAAAAATTATTTCAAATACTGATATAGAGTTAGCAAAAGGACTTGCCCAATTAATTTCTTATCAGATTGAAATAGCTCAGGTTGAAGAACAAAAAAAATTAGCATCTCAGGCAAAACTAATTGCACTTGCTTCTCAGATGAACCCACATTTTTTGTTTAATACGCTAAATGCAGTAATATCTTTTATTAGGACTAATCCGCAGGTTGCAAGAGAAATGTTAATTAATTTAAGCGAATATCTTAGATATAACCTTAAAAATATTGGTTCATTTATTACGATTGAAAAAGAATTGGAAATTGCCAAAGCGTACCTTTTTATTGAAAAAGCCCGTTTTGGCAGTAAAATTGAAATTATAGAAGAAATTGATGAAAGTTTACTTAACGAAAAAATACCTGCATTTGTTTTGCAGCCCCTCGTTGAAAATGCCATAAAACATTCTATGCCTTTAATCTCATCAAAACTAATTTTAAATATAAAAATTAAAAGGGAAGGTTCATATATTCATTTCAGCGTAACTGATAATGGACCCGGTATAAATCAAGAAAAACTGCAACGTTTGTTTGATACTAATTATAAAAACGATATTCAGTCTCAAAATAGTACTGGAATAGGGATAAAAAATGTTAATGAACGTCTTGTGTCTATTTTTGGCAATATATCGCGGCTTCATATAAACACAAAAGAAGGTGAAGGTACAAATGTGCACTTTCTAATGCCACTTGCAGAGATCGCTCATGCTTAAAGCTTTAATTGTAGAAGATGAACAACCAGCAATTGATGAGTTGACTTATTTATTGCATTTATTTAATGATATTGAAATTGTAGGTTGTGCTCAAAATGGCATTGAAGGTCTAAAATTAGCAAAAAACTTGAAACCAGATATTGTATTTATTGATATAAATATTCCAAAAATAAATGGTCTAGAGCTTTTAAAAATGTTGGAAAATCAAAATATTGCTATAATTTTTACGACAGCCTATGATAATTATGCAGTTGAAGCTTTTGAATTAAATGCTATTGATTACCTGCTAAAACCAATCAGTGCTTCTAGATTGCAAAAAGCTTTAGAAAAAGCTAAAAATTTTGTCAAAAAAAACGAATTACAGAATAAAAAAATTAATAAAATACCTGTTGAAAAAAAAGGCAAAATTTATCTATTAGATTTTTCTGAAATTGTATTTGCCAGATCTCAAGAAGGGTTTGTTGAAATTTCAACAAAAGATTCTACTTTTCTTTTTAAAAACTCAATGAAAAATCTTGAAGAAAAATTACAAAATTTTTCTCAATTTTATAGAGTTCAAAAAAGCTACATTGTAAATCTGGAATATATATTAGAAATTATACCATGGTTTAAAAGCACATACTGGCTTGTAGTTAAAGATGCAAATAAAACTCGAATACCTGTAAGTAAATCAAATATTAAAGAATTAAAAAGTATACTAGGACTATTTTAACAAATAATTTGACTTTTTAGTATCACAATTTCTATAATGTTTTGGAAATTTTGATAAAAAGGGGAGGTTTATGGTAAATGTAGTTTTGTGTGGTGGTTCTGGTACCCGACTTTGGCCACTTAGCAGAAGCCTTTATCCAAAACAATTTATAAAGCTTTTTGATAATAAATCTTTATTTCAACTAACTGTCCTAAGAAATAAAGATTTTGCAGAAAAATTTATATTTGTTACAAATGAATCTCATTATTTTTTAGCGCTTGATCAAATTGAGGAAATTGGTTTGGGATTGGATAATGTGGAGTTTATACTTGAGCCAGTTGGTAAAAATACTGCACCTGCAGTTGCTTTTGCTAGTTTTATGGTTGAACAAAATCAGGTTGTGCTTGTTTCCAGTGCCGACCACTATATTAAAGAATCTGATAATTATTATAAAAGTCTGGCAAAAGCTAAAGAATTTGCTAATTTAAATTACATTGTAACATTTGGTATAAAACCAACAAACCCCAATACAGGTTATGGCTACATAAAAGCTGATGGATTTGATGTTTTGGAATTTAAAGAAAAACCAGATTTAGAGACTGCCAAAAGATACATTGAAGATGGCAATTATTTTTGGAATAGTGGAATATTCTGTTTTAAAGCAAAAACCTATCTGGAAGAGTTAAATCTGCACGAAAGGAAAATTTTTGAGTTATCTTATACTGCATGGAAAAATGCAAAAAATTGTTCTCCTGTAAGAATAAAAATTGATGATATGCTAAAAATTGAATCGAAGAGTATAGATTATGCTGTAGCAGAAAAAAGTAAAAAATTAAAAATTGTGCCTTTTGATATAGACTGGAACGACTTGGGTAGTTTTGATAGTCTTTATGAGGTTTTAGAAAAAGATCAAAATGGTAATACAAGAAATAATTCAATACTTATAAATTCGAAAAATAACCTTATTATAGAAGAAAATTCAAGAACAATAGGAGCAATAGACATAGAAGATTTAATTATTGTTGATACTGCTGATGCTTTACTTATATCGAAAAAGGGTTCTGGTCAAAAAGTAAAAGATATAGTTTCTATGCTTAAAACTAAAAACTCAGAATTAACAGATGCTCATTTAACTGTATACAGACCATGGGGCAATTATACGTTATTAGAACAAAACCGATTTTACAAAATAAAGAAAATTGTAGTTAAACCGCAAAAAAGGCTTTCTTTGCAAAAACATTTACACAGAAGCGAGCATTGGATTGTTGTGTCTGGTACAGCCCAGGTGAGCGTTGGTGATAAAGAATTTATATTAAGACCAAATGAATCTACATATATCAAAATTGGCGAGCTTCATAGATTAGAAAATCCCGGTAAAATTGATTTGGTAATTATAGAAGCTCAAGTTGGTGAGTATGTAGGAGAAGATGATATTATAAGGGTTGAAGACGATTTTAAGAGATGCTGATTTGATAAAATGCGTTTAAGCGAAGATAAAAAGTTAGTTTTTAAAAATATAATTTTTTTAGGTTTAATGCAAGGTGCTAACTATATTTTGCCTTTTATCACTATCCCTTACCTGGTAAGGACGATTGGTATTGATAAATATGGTCTCGTTGCATTTGCTCAGTCGTTTGCCGCATATTTTGTTATTTTTACAGATTATGGATTCAGTTTATCTGCGACTAAACTAATATCGATAAACCGTAATGATTCTAAAAAAATTTCAGAAATTTTTTCATCTGTTTTGTATGTAAAGTTAGCTTTCGTGATTTTTAGTATGATTATTTCTACAATTATAATCTTTAGTTTCAAAAAATTTTATAATGAATATGAGATATTTTATTTTTCACTTTTAGTGCTAATTGGGCAAATGTTGTTTCCAGTTTGGCTTTTTCAAGGTTTAGAAAAAATGAAGTATATTACACTTATCAATATATTTATAAAACTTATTTTTACACTGTGCATATTTGTTTTTATTAAACAAGAAAAAGATTATTTATATGTACCATTAATCAATTCATTAGGTTTTTTAATTGGTGGTTTAATAGCTTTTTATATTGCCATAAAACAATTTAATATTAGTTTGACTTTCAGTTTTGAAAATATAAAACATCAATTGCTAGAAGGCTGGCATTTATTTTTGGCATTATTGTCAACAAACATTTATAGAAATGCAAATACTTTTTTTTTGGGTCTTGTGTCTACAAATACAGCTGTGGGTTATTATGCTTTAACTTCAAAAATCATTATGAGTTTGCAAGCTTTAATGAGCCCCATTGGTCAAAGTCTTTATCCTCATTTATCAAAAAAATATCACAATATATCAAAAAAAGATGCTGTTAAAAATTTATTTTCTATCGCAAGATACTATGTTTTGATTTTATTTTTAATAATGCTATTTGTTTTTATATTTTCAGGCTTTATAATAAAGATTATTTCTGCAAAACCTATGCCTGAAGCTGTAATTGATATGAGAATTTTAAGTTTTGTAATATTATTTGGTAGTTTTAATTATTTATTTGGTACAATTGGCCTTATAAATTTAAACTTTGAAAGGTATTTTACAAAAAGCATTGTGTTTGTATCAATATTTGATATAATTATTTGCTTAATTCTTGGATACTTTTTAAGAGATTTGGGGGCAAGTATTGCGTTTTCGCTTACCGAATTTATATTATTTATATTAGTTTTAAACAAAATTTTGAGGATAAAAAATGGATAAACCAAAAGTTACAATTGCCATACCAGCATACAATCAGGCAAAATATATAAAACAAGCAATTGATTCTGCCTTAAACCAAGATTATCCAAATTTAGAAGTTATAGTTTCAGATGATGCTTCTTTGGATGATACGCGTCAAATTGTTAAAGAATATAATGATAAGCGCCTAAAGTATTATAGAAATGAAAAAAACATTGGCAGGGTAGCCAACCACAGAAAGCTATTATATGAATATGCAACGGGCGATTATGTATTAAATTTAGATAGCGATGATTATTTGCTCTCAAGCGATGCAATATCTACAATGATAAGCCAGATAGATTTTTATCATAATAAAGAGTGTGCGAATATCGTTATGGTTTTGGCACTATCTGAGACAATCTATGATAACTCAAGAATAATATACAAGAGAAAAGAAGAAACTTGCATTAATGGTTTTTATGTATTTCTAAATTGGAATAAAATTCCCTACTTTCATGCTGCAACGTTGTATTCAAGACAGGTCGCTGTGAAAATTGGTTTTTATAAGTATGATATTATAAATGAAGATGTCGAATCTTTTTTGAGGTTGTGCTTGTCGGGCAATGTAATTCTATCAAATAAAACAGTAGCAGTTTGGAGACTTCACAATGATAATGTTTCAATGGTATCTGATGTTGATAAACTTTTTGTTAGTTTAGAATTTATAAAGTCACCTTACCGATATGCGCTAGGGCTTGGTTTTGATAAAAGACAACTATTAAAGTGGAAAAATACTATGCTTTTTGATAGATATAACAAAATGCTAAGCAAAATTTTGATCAAAAAAAATAAAAAGTTATTTGTGGATTTTATTAAACGATTACGCATAGAAGATAAAAAAGCTATTAAAGTTGTCTTTTATCCAAAAAATATTATAAAAATAATAAGTTTTTACATACCTTTTTTGTTTGATGCTCTAAGACATATTAAATGGTTTTTTATTAACAAATCAAAGCCTCCAAAACTTTAACATAAATATTTTTCAATTATTTGGGAATTTTTTATTGACAAAATTATTTAGTTATATATTGTATAATCTAATTAAATGAGTTTATCATTTTTGGAGGTGCGTGTGTTTAAAACTTTGGTGTTAGGCTTAATTACTTTACTCATGTCAAGTTCTTTGTCGTTTGCTGCACAACCCTGGATGAGTGCCAGTTGGACAAAAGAATTTTGCTCTTATTGGAACGAGCATCTGCAGACTACCATGGCAGAATGGTCAAATTACAATGTCAATAAAGAAAAAGGTTATAAAACAATAGCCTTTTACAGACAAGATTGTAACCCAAGAGTCATATCAGAGGTTGAGATTAAGCACGAAAACGGTAAAGCAGTGTGTATTTATGGCGGAGCACAAAAAGACCATCACCCGGAGTTTGTAATGTATGCTACTACTAAAAATTGGAAGTCTTTGGCTGCAGGAGAATTTGGTTTTCTTAACATGGGAATGTTCTCTAAAATGACTTTCAATGGTTCAAAAGGAGAAGCAATGCAATTTATAGCCCCATTTAAAGCTTTTTTGGTAGATTTAGGAAAAGTTTCTTATACTGAAGCTTGTCCTTAAAAAAATATGCTGCCATCAATACAATTTGATGTGGCAGCATATTTTTCTTGACAAATCTTTTTTTTTAATTAAAAAATATAGTTATGGAGACAATAGAAAAGATTACTGAAATATATAACTTTACGGATGAGGATATTAGTAACCTCTTTAGTTTAAAGGAGTTAATAAAAAACAGCGCTGATGATTTTACTTTAGAGCTTTATAAATTCATATCGAATTTTGATAATTACAGTAAATTTTTATCGGATGAAGAAATTAGAAAACGACATAAAGAGAAATTGAAGCTATGGTTTTTAGAATTGTTTAACGGGAAATATGATGAAGATTATTTAAGAAAGGTGAAAAAGATTGGCGAAGTTCATGCTCAAATAGGGTTACCATCGCATTATGTTAGTGCCACTATGAGTTTTATTAGATCATATCTAAATGGTTTTATATTAGAAAATATCGATCTTGCTCATAGACAGGAAGAATTAAAAACCTCTATTAATAAAATACTGGATATTAATTTAGATATAATGACAAGTTCTTATATTAATGAAAATCAATTTTATATAGCAAAAACTAAAATAGAAACAAATATTGTTCGTTTAAGCTTAAAAATTTCTTATTTTTTTGATGTTGGTTTGGTTAGTTTGCTTGTATTGACAAGTCTCTTAATATTTTTCTTGTTTTTATCTGATATATTCAAATTTTTACTTAATTCTAGTTCCTCGTTTGAAAATACGGTAATAAATATACTTGGTGCTATGTTAATTTTGTGGACTGTAAGAGAACTTTTAGAAGAAGAAGTCAAAAGATTAAAGGGAAAAAAATTTGCTTTAAATGTATTTATAAGTCTTGCAATGGCTGCTCTTTTGAGAAAAATTTTAATATTTTCACTTGAACCCCAAAAATCTGAAGAAGTGGCTATACTGGGTTTACTTGTTCTTGTTTTGGGAATTGTATATTGGTTAATGAACCTAAGTGAACAAAAAAAGGCAGTAAATTAAAAAAATCAATAATTGATTTTTATATTTATTTGTGATAATTTTGAACCTTTAGAAAATGGAGGTTGTATAATGAAATTGAAAAGATTTTTTTTTCTTGCATTAATATGTTTGATTTTTTTCGTCAACAATAGCTTTGCGTTTAATTTAAATTTAATTGGAATAAACGGCAAACAAACAAATGTTGCAAATTTTAAAGGTAAAGTTGTTGTAATGACCTTTTTTGATATTAGCTGCTATTACTGCCAAAAAGAAGTTCCCACACTAAATAAGCTTTATGAGTTATATGGCAAAAATCAAAAGGATGTAGTAATTATTGGCGTTGATCCTTTTGATCATGTAGAACAAATTAAGCTTTTTGGTGAACAATTTAGCGTTAAATATCCTCTTTATTGGGGAAATTATGCTCAAACTGCTCCTCTTGGAGGAGTTTTCGCTACTCCAACAAGTATTTTTATAGATAAGCAAGGTGTTCCAAAAGTTAGAGTACCTGGTCAAATTGGCGAGAGGGATTTTATTGAAATAATAAGATCCTTAAAATAGCATTTTACAAAAATTTTACAATTTCTTGATGTTTAATTAACATATTTTATTATACAATATTACTTAAACGACACTAAAAGTGTCAATTTTTTTGGAGGTGACTATGCTAAATTCAGATAAGCGAATTAAGTTTATTCTGATTTTTGCGGTTTTTCTTGGAATTTTACTTGCAACTAAATATTCTTTTGCAGGTATGTCTATCAATGGCGCTGGTTCTACATTTGCATATCCAGTTTATACAAAATGGGCTTATGAGTACGAGAAAGCTACTGGCAATAAAGTGAACTATCAAGGTGTAGGCTCAGGTGCAGGCATACAGCAGGTAAGTCAGGGTGTAGTGGCATTTGGTGGCACAGATATGTGTTTATCAGAGCAAGAGTTAAATAAAAAAAATCTACTACAGTTTCCCTCTTTGGTTGGCGGTATAGTGCTAGTTGTAAATATTCCTGGCTTGAAAGACAATCAGCTTAAACTATCAAATGCAGTTGTACCAAAAATTTTTATGGGAGAGATTAAATATTGGAATGATCCACAAATCGAAAAAGATAATCCTGGCTTGAGATTACCGCATATTCCTATTACCATAGTCCATAGAGCGGATGGTTCTGGTACAAACTGGAATGTTACTTACTGGCTAAGTCAGA
>NZ_JBMFGQ010000005.1:0-56490 GCF_049977265.1 Desulfurella sp.
TGCTAAGTGGCCGGTATTGCAATAGGAAATTATCGGTTTGTTTATATTAACACCTGCATTTTTTAGGATTTCTTCTATTTGAGCTTTTGGTTTTATAACCCAATAATTTTTTTCTTTTTGCATATAGTTTGCAACAGAAACCCATTTGGCACCCTTTAAGTGACCAAATCTTGCTAGCCTTTTATCTTTTGTGTCCTGCCCGCTAAATTGTTCATAATTTCTTGCATCAACAAATTGGACAAGATTTTCATGATTCAATGCCCATTCAACAAATGGAAGAAAAGAAAAAACTGTTGTTCTGTTTCTTTCAATTACAAAATTTGATTTAGGCAATCTATACTCACCTTTAGCGATTGGCTTTTTCTCATCTACCCATTTTTCATACCCACCATCCATGTAGTAGATATCTTTTATACCAGCCCAATACAAAATAGCTGCAACTCTTGTTGCATTTGTTAAAAAGAAATGCGGTTTATCAAAATTTTCACCAGAATACACTATATAAGTAGCATCCCTTTCTAAACCAAAATTTGATAATTTTTCTTCGAGTTGCCTGTTATAGGGAACCAAACCTACCACTTCACCTCTTTTTTCGCTTAACATAGCATTTGTTAAGTTAATTGCTTTAGGCAGGTGACCGTTTAAATAATCTTTTTCGCTTCTGGTGTCAATTACAATAACATCCTTGTTTGCACTAATAAGTTGAGCAGCTTGGTCTGTTGTAATAACTTCAAGTTTTGCAAATGCCAGATTGAAAAAGCCAAAAAACAAAGTAGCCAAAATAACCAAAAACCACTTACGAAACATGTGGACCTCCTTTTAATATAATCTTGTAATATAATAATTTAGTTATTAAATTTGTCAAGTATTTATTTAACTTACTTATATACTTATTTTTTCTTTATAAAATTCCAGAGTATTTTTTGTGGCAATTTGACCTATCTGAATCAATTGTGAGGCTTTGTGAAAATCATACATTTTACAAACATCCTGAGGAATTTCTATTAAAATATCTACTTTGTTTTCAGCCAGTCTATAAGATTTGAGAGCGTTTTGCATTATATCAAATGATGTAGCTGCTATATCAAAAATAGAATATTGCTTTTTTTGATCTTTTTTAAATTTTTTTGAAATTTTATTAAATTGTTTTAATAGCAAATTTTGCTGTTTTTCTTCATCTTTTTGTATTGTTATGTCATACTTAGTTTTAACATTTGAATTTATATCAACTGCAATAACATAATCACTTTGAGTGTTTCTTAGTGCACCAACCGGTAAATTATTTAGTATTCCGCCATCAACATACAGATGACCATCTTTTTCAACTGGATAAAAAATAGATGGTATAGCACTTGAAGCTTTTATTGCAAAAAGCAGATCACCTTTATCAAACCACACTTCCTTTTTATTTACAATATCAACACTAACAGCACAAAATTTAACTAGTAAATCTTCTATTAAAATATTTGACCCAAGCATTTGCCCAAGTACATTAAAAAGCTTATCTGTTTTAACCAAACCACCACCTACACTAAAATCAAGTAAACCAATAATATCCATTTTGTAAAGGTTTCTAACCCATTCTTCATATTCGTTTAATCTATTTGCTGCAAACATAGCGCCCACTACGGCGCCCATTGAGGTAGCTGCTATTGCATTGATTTTAAAACCATTATTAATCAATTCTTTTATTACACCAATATGGGCATAGCCTCTTGCAGCGCCACCACTTAGTGCAAGTGAAACTGTCTTCATTGACAACAAAATACATTTTTTTTATTTATAGTCAATTTTTTGACAAAAATTTGTGTTTGCTTTAAATTACAAAAAGGAGGCTTGCAATGAATATTTTAATTTATGGTAGTGGTGCTTTGGGTTTACTTATGGGATATTTTTTAGAAAAAGAAAACTCTGTTGACTACATAGGCAAAAACCCATCACAAAAAACTTATAATATCAATATAGGCTCAACTGTTAATACACATACATTTAATATTAAGGACAAAATTGATAAAAAATACGATTGCATTATTCTGGCTACAAAATCTTTTGATGTTGATTATGCCATCGAAAATATTCTAAAAGCCACACAAAATACACCTATATTAACAGTTCAAAATGGCATTTACACAGAAGAAGTATTGCTATCAAAACTTGATAAAACGCTTATTTTTCCTATTGCAAGTTTAATTGGCGCAACAATAAACGACAATGTGTTAGATAATTTTATGAATAACGGTCAAAAAATAGGTTATTTTTTAAATAAGCAAAAGGCTATGTATTTTGCCCAAAATTTTAATAAATGTGGATTAAATACAATGGTTGTTGATGACATAATGAGTGAAAAATGGTGGAAGTTTACATTTTACTGCAGCTGTGCCATTATAAACGCTCTAACTGGCCTTAAAAGCTTCGAAAAAAGCGAACTTGAATTTTCTTCAAAGCTATCTAGAGAAATTGTTGATGTATTTGACAAACCTCACGGCATAGATTTAGATCAAATTGCCGATCAAGTAATAGATTTTGCAAGCAAATTTAAACCAGAAGTATGGAAAGCAAGTGTTGGCGAAGACTTAAGAAAAGGTAAAAAAACAGAAATTGAATACCTAAATGGCTATGTAGTTAAAGTGGCAAAACAAACTGGCAAAAATGCCCCTTATAACGAAAGTTTATATAACATTGTAAAAATACTTGAAAAAACAAAACTCTTTGGGAGTCTTAACTAAAGCAACAAATTTATGTTTGTACTTAAAAAGTAAAAATCTCTAATTCCAACAAACCTTTCAATTATATTGCCGTTTTTGTCAACTAAAATTGTAGTAGGAGTATAGGCAACACCTCCAAGTTTTGATAAATCTGATTGGTTTATTGTATATACAGGATATCTGATTCCATAATAATCAATAAACGAATTTAAACCGTCTGAATTTAAACTTATACCAATGATTTTAACATTTTTATTATTTTTGTAGTAATTATAGAGCTTATTTAAAGAAGGAATTTCTTCTTGGCAAGCAGGGCAATCTGTTTGAAATATATTTATTAAAACAACTTTACCTTTTAGTGATAATAGGTTTATACTGCCAGTGTTAACACCATGTAGATTTATATCCATGCTGGTTTTTTTTGGGCTACATGAAACTATGGCAAAAAAAAGTATAAAAAACAAAACCCATGTGAACTTTCTCACAATGTAGAATAGTATCATATTATCTTGAAGAATACAATAATTTTTGATATAAGATTTAGCGGGAGGAATGAAAGATGGTGAATTATAGAAATATTGTCCTTTGGCTTGCTATTATCATAGCGACTATAATTTTATTTAATATATTCAATAAATCTCAGTATAGCCAAAACCAAATGAGTTATAGTGAATTTATCAATGAAATTAATTCAAATGCTGTTAAAAAAGTTACGATAAAAGACGATAAGGAAATCTACTTTTCTATAAATAATCAAAATTATAAAACTTATATTTTGCCTATTAGCGGTCAAAATATTATAGATTTGTTGGCTAAGCATAATGTAAAAATTAATATTGTACCAAAAGAAAAGAACACAATGCTTGATATTTTTTTAATGTATTGGGCACCTATGATTGTCTTTTTGCTTTTATTTTTTTACTTTTCAAACCAGATGCAAAAAGGTGGCAAAGTTTTATCATTTAACAAGAGCAATGCTCAACTTATAACATCTGACAAAAACCCTATAACTTTTAAAGATGTGGCAGGCGTAGAAGAAGCAAAAGAAGAATTAGAAGAAATCATAGAATTTTTGAAATACCCAAAAAAATTTATTCAACTTGGCGCAAAGATACCAAAAGGTGTTTTGCTTGTAGGAGCACCTGGCACTGGCAAAACATTGCTTGCAAAAGCTGTTGCTGGTGAAGCAAAAGTACCTTTTTATAGTATAAGCGGTTCTGATTTTGTAGAAATGTTTGTAGGCGTTGGTGCAAGCAGAGTTAGAGATTTATTTGCACAGGCAAAACGCTCCGCTCCCTGCATTGTATTTATTGACGAAATAGACGCAGTAGGCAGACAGCGAGGAGCTGGCATAGGTGGTGGGCACGATGAAAGAGAGCAAACTCTAAATCAATTACTTGTAGAAATGGATGGCTTTCAAACGCACGAAAGCGTCATTATAATGGCTGCAACAAATAGACCAGATGTATTAGACCCAGCACTATTAAGACCAGGTAGGTTTGATAGAAGAGTAATTGTATCAAAATCAGATGTAAAAGGGAGATTTGCAATATTAAAAGTTCACACAAGAAACATACCTCTTGCTGACAATGTTAATTTAGAAATAATAGCCAAATCAACACCTGGATTTTCTGGAGCTGATTTATCAAACCTTGTAAATGAAGCGGTCCTTTTTGCTGCCAGAAAAAATAAAAAAGAAGTTGAGATGGAAGATTTTGAGCTGGCAAAAGATAAAGTGCTTATGGGACCAGAGAGAAAAAGCGTTATTATTAGCGATGAAGAAAAAGAAATTACGGCATATCACGAGTCAGGACATGCAATTGTAGCTAAACTTTTACCAAAAACGGATCCAATCCACAAAGTGACTATAATACCGCGAGGCATGGCTCTTGGCGTAACACAACAGCTTCCTGAAGGCGATAAATACACCTATGATAAAGAGTATTTAATTAATAGAATATGTGTACTCCTAGGTGGCAGAGTATCAGAAGAAGTTATGTTAAATACTATAACTACAGGAGCTGGCAATGACATTGAAAGAGCCACAGATATAGCAAGAAACATGGTTTGCGAATGGGGTATGAGCGAACTTGGACCACTAAATTATGCTACAAGCAAAGATGAAGTATTTTTAGGTAGAGAAATTGCGACACACAAAAACTTTAGTGAAGATACGGCTCGTCTTATTGATAGAGAAATCAAAAGAATTATAGATGACGCATATCAAACTACAAAAAATATAATATTGCAACACAAAAGTCATATTACAAAAATGGCCCAATCACTTCTCGAAAAAGAAGTTATAACATCAGCTGATATAGATGAAATCTTAAATGAACCACAAAGTGAAGTTTGATCTAATAAAAATATACTCAAAAGATCAGGCAAAACAATTAATGCAAAACATTAAAGCTGACAATATTGGCATTGAACTAATGATAAATAAAACAATTAACCTTTCTTTTTTAATTTATGATTGTGATTTTTATATAGCAAATATTATAAAACAGGAAGCCCTATCATGCGGTATTGACGCATGTGTGTCAAAAGATACTATTACAGCAAAAACTGCAAAAACTGACTGCTTAGTTTTTGGTGACATAAAAAGGCTATATCAATTATCCAATAAATTAAAAATTCAAAACTTTAAAGATTTAAGAGATTTGGGCGAAAAATTAAACAATCAATTAGATGCTTATTTTGGTGAATTTTTATGGAAAGTAGGTGAACAAGTCTTTGATCTAAAGAAAAATTACCTTATTATGGGTATACTTAATGTTACACCAGATTCATTTTACGATGGTGGAAAATATGATACTGTAAACAAAGCATTATTTAGATGTGAACAAATATTAAATGAAAAGGCAGACATTATTGATATTGGTGCTGTATCAACACGACCCTTTAGTGAAACAGTAACACTTGAAGAAGAAAAAAAGCGTTTATTTCCTGTTTTAGAAGCCATTAAAAAAAGATTTCCTCAGGCAATTTTATCTGTTGATACATTCAATTCAAGTGTTGCAAAAGAAGCTTTTGAGTATGGTGTTTCAATAATCAATGATATAAGTGGTTTTACTTTTGATGAAAAAATGAGCGAGTGTATATTGGATTGTAATTATTCTTGCGTTATAATGCATATAAAAGGCAAACCAAAAATTATGCAGGAAAAACCAATATATCAAAATTTAATTACAGAAATAAATGAATTTTTTGAAAACGCTATCAACAAATTACTAACAAATAACTTTGACACAAAAAAGATTGTGTTGGATCCAGGTATTGGTTTTGGCAAAACACTAAGTCATAATATTGACATAATTAAAAATATAGAAAGTTTTAAAATATTTGGCAGACCTATATTAGTTGGCTTATCAAGAAAAAGCTTTATTGGCAACATTTTAAATAAAGATGTAAATGAAAGACTATTTGGTACAATTGGAGCAAATGTTGCAAGTTATTTTAATGGTGCGCGCATCTTTAGAGTCCATGATATTGCAGCAAATAAAGAGGCTCTTGAGTTAGCTTATCAGCTAAATAACTAAAAATATCAAATGAGCAATAAAAGCTAATATCGTAGCAATCAGTACACTTGATACCGTAATTACAATTGTGCCTTTAAGCCTAATTTCTCTATACAGCGTAGAAATAGTTGCCAAACAAGGTATATAAAACATAACAAATATAGTAAATACAAAGATTTGTTCAACGCTAAGCATTTTTGAAACAGCAGAAATTGAACTTAAACCCAAAGCCTGTGCAAGCATAAGTAGCGTTAATTCTTTTTTAAATATGCCAAAAATTAAAACAATGCCAATAGCAATAGGTAAACCCAAAAGTTCCATAAATGGAGCAAAAACATAATTTATATATTTTGCAAAATTAAAATAATCAATTAACGAAAGCACAATACTTCCGCCAACCAAAAGCGGTATGGCTACATAAACAAAGTCTTTTATTCTATACCATGTTTTTATAATCGTTGTTTTTAATGTTGGTGTCCTGTATGGAGGAATATCAAATAAAATCTCAGGACTAATCCCAGGCAATATCTTTTTTAGAATTGCTCCAGCAATACCTATCACAACAAGATTTAATAGGTAAAGCAAAATTGCATACACAGGACCAATAAAAAATGCTACAAGTCCCATGATTACTGTGGTTCTTGCAGCGCACGGTACAAGTGTAGCCAAAAAAGCACTGATAAATTTTTCCCTTTTGTCCCTTATTATCCTCGTAGCCATAACAGCAGGAACACTACATCCATACCCCATAATAAAAGGTATTACGCTTGTTCCATGAACACCAATTTTATGCATTAATGAATCCATTAAAAAGGCTATACGAGATAAGTATCCACTATCTTCAAGTATGCTGAGTATTACAAAAAAAGGTACTAAATACGGCAAAGCAATACCAATTGCAGCGCCTATGCCATCAATTGCACCTTTTGTTAGCGACAGCAAAAATGCATTATGGATGTTTGCTTGCAAATATTCATCTGTAAATGAAAAAAACTTATCAATTAAACTCTCAAATGGAGAACCGCCCTCAAATACTATAAAAAAAATAGCTATAAATATTATAAATAAACTTACATAACCCCATATAGGATGCAACAAAATTTCATCGATTTTTTCGCTTATTGGTAAACCTTTTGAATCTTTTACTTTTGCACTATATTCAAAAATATCAAGACACAAAGCATGCCTTTCTTTTGTAATTTCAGCACCATTGTTTAATAAAACCCTCGTAGTTTCAAGTAAATCTTGACACTTTGGATACCAGCTGACGATTTCTTCGCATGCAGAAAAACCTTCTATGGCTTTTATTGCAACAAGCTTTGGAGGCAAAATCAATGTAGTTGCCTGAGATTTAAGACATTGCTCCAAACTTTCTATAAAGCTTTCAAGTCTTTTTGAATATATGCATCTTTTAATGGGCTTTTGAGCTATTAAGGCTGCACTAATTAAGTCTTTGATACCTTTTGCCTGTTTTGCGATTACAGGTATTACTTTTACACCAATTGAATCTTCAAGTTTTGATATGTCAATTTCTATACCTTTCTTTTTGGCTTCATCCATCATATTTAATGCAACAACCATTGGTTTGTTTAAAGAAATCAACTCTAGTGTTAACTCTAGGCCCCTTGTAATAGTAGATGCATCTAAAACATTGATAATACAGTCAAAATCCATGCTCGAAAGTGCCTTTACACTTTCCTTTTCGGCATCATCGTACCAACTTAATGAATAAGTACCCGGTAAATCTACAAGCTCTATAGATTTGTTTTGAAAGTAAAATTTGCCAATTGTATATGAAACTGTAGCACCTGGAAAATTAGCACTTATACTTTTATATCCGGCAAGTTGATTAAATATTGTGCTTTTACCGCAATTTGGCTGACCTATTAGAGCTATTCTCATAATATTTCAACTATAATTTTCTTAGCTATGCCACGTCCTAACACTACATCATTGCCTTCAATTGAGACAATTAAAGGGCCAGAAAAAGGTGCAAGTCGCTTTATTTTTAAAATAACCCCTGGTATTATTCCCAACTGAAATAATCTTTCTTTGGATCTGCAACCGGATTCAAATCCTACTACTCTTACTTCTTGCATTAATTCACAATCTATTAGCCTCATAAGACAATTTATATATTAAGCAAATGCACTTGTCAAATGCTTTTGTTTAGTAGTTGACATTTTAAAAATTTTAGTGCAATATAAAAATAGTTTTGGAGGAAAAGTTTGACTGCGAGCATTATTTTAGCTCTGCCTGTTTTGTTATTGGCTATCGTTATTCATGAAGTTTCACATGGATATGTAGCATATCGCTTTGGTGACTCTACAGCCAAAAGAGCAGGAAGACTTACGCTAAATCCTATAGTGCATATTGATTTATTTGGTACAATACTTTTGCCAGCGCTTTTGATTTTTGTACATTCGCCTATACTATTTGGTTGGGCAAAGCCAGTGCCTGTAAATTTTTATGCACTAAAAAACCCCAAGAGAGATTCAATATTCGTTGCTCTTGCAGGCCCTGTATCAAATATTTTAATGGCAATTTTTTTTACACTGGTTTACTGGTTTATATTTGCAGCAGCTGCCAACCCTACTCTCTTTTTGGAAGATTTGCGTATTATGTGCTTATACGGAGTACAAATTAACATAATTTTTGCATTGTTTAATTTAATACCAATTTTACCTCTTGATGGAGGGAGAGTACTTGCTGGATTACTTCCAAATAGACTTGCATATCAATATTCAAAATTAGAGCCTTACGGTATGTACATTGTAATATTGCTTCTTTTCCTTGGTGTTTTAAACTTTATAATAGCTATATCAAACCCAATTGTCAGTTTTTTATTAGGAGGCTAAATGGCAGTAGTTTTAAGCGGTATGAGACCAACTGGGAAATTGCATTTGGGAAACTTGTATGGAGCTTTACAAAATTGGATAAATTTACAGGATAAATATAAATGCTACTATTTTGTGGCAGACTGGCATGCACTAACTACTGGTTTTAATGAATCAAAAGAGATTTATGATAATACGCTTGAAATGATTATAGATTGGCTTGCATTTGGGTTGGATCCTAACAAAACTACGTTGTTTATACAATCTCTTGTGAAAGAGCACGCAGAGCTTTTTTTGCTACTATCCATGATAACACCTGTAGGAAAATTGGAGCGTGTACCGTCTTACAAAGATCAAATTGCTCAACTTGGTGAAAGTAGAACCGCAAATTATGGCTTTTTGGGTTATCCTGTTCTTATGAGCGCAGATATTATTATTTACAAAGCAAACTATGTACCAGTTGGCATAGATCAAATAGCACATTTAGAGTTTACAAGGGAAATCGTTAGAAGCTTTAACAATATAGTGGAAAAAGAAATATTTATTGAGCCAGAGCCACTTTTAAGCGAATTCCCAAAGATACTGGGCACTGACGGTCGTAAAATGAGCAAATCATACGGTAATGCAATTTATTTAGCCGATAGTGAAGAACAATCCACAGAAAAAATTAAAACAATGTTTACAGACCCACGCAGACTTAGAAGAACCGATCCTGGTGTGGCAAAAGATTGCGGTGTATTCGCACTTCACAGTATCTTTACAGACTCTCAAACTTGCAACGAAATAGAGGTTTCTTGCGCAAATGCTTCTATTGGTTGCACAGATTGTAAAAAAATACTTATTAAAAACCTAAATGAAAAATTAAAACCCATAAGAGAAAAAAGGGAACAATTACAAGAAAACAAAAAGAATGAAATTATCGACAACATTAAAGAATCTAGCAAAAATGCTTCAATTATAGCAAAGTCAACTCTAGATCTTGCCAAAGAAGCAATCTTTAGCAATTATCTGGAGTGATTTAAAAATAATCTATCTATAAAATTTGTGTCGTAAGTATTGTTTATAAAATCCTTCGAAGACAGCAGTTTCTGAAAAAAGCTTATATTTGTTTTTATGCCTTCTATTTTAAACTCGCTTAAATTATTCAGCATCCTTTTGCGAGCTTTCTCACGCGTATTGCCACTTACTATTAATTTTGCTATCATAGAATCATAATATGGACTTACATTGTAACCGCAATATATATGAGTGTCTATGCGCGTATGGGAACTTGATGGCAAAAACAAGAAATTAATTTTACCAGGAGATGGAATAAATCTTTCTGGATCTTCGGCATTTATCCTGCATTCAATTGCACAGCATTTTGGTTTTAGATCTTCTTGTTTAAATGATAATTCATAACCATAAGAAACCATAATTTGTTCTTTTATTAAATCTACATCGTAAACAGTTTCACTTACGGGATGTTCTACTTGAATACGTGTATTGATTTCAATAAAGTAAAAATTTTTTTCTTCATCAAATAAAAATTCAAGTGTGCCTGCATTCCAATATTTTAATATTGAAGCTGCCCTAACAGCCGTTTCTAAAAATTCTGCCCTTTTTTGTTCATCTAAATATGGACTTGGGGATTCTTCAAGTAACTTTTGGTGTCTTCTTTGCAGCGTACAATCTCTTTCGCCAACATGCACGATGTTGCCAAATTTATCTCCAATTACTTGTGCTTCAATATGTCTTGGATGCTCTATAAATTTTTCTACATAAATATCTTCTCTACCAAAAGAACTTTTGGCTTCGCTTTGCGCTGCATTAAATTCATTAATAAGTTCATTTTCGTTGTGTACAACCCTCATCCCTCTGCCACCACCGCCCCATGATGCCTTAAGGAGTATAGGATAGCCTATTGTGTTTGCTACAGACTTTAATTCATCAAGATTTTTCACCGCACCATCGCTGCCTGGGATTGTTGGTATGCTATTTTCTTTTAAAATTTGCTTAACTTTTGATTTATCAGCCAAATTAGCGATTGTTTCTTCGTCTGGTCCAATAAAAACCACATCCAAATCATTGCAAATTTTGACAAAAGTTGGGTTTTCACTTAAAAAACCGTATCCTGGATGCACCGCATCTGCACCAGAATTATGAATAGCTTGTGCTAAGGAAAATAAATTCAAATAACTTTGCATAGATTGGGCCGGACCTATGCAGATAGCCTCATCTGCAAGCATAGCAGGTATTGAGTCTTTATCTTCAACTGAGTAACCAATGCAAGTTTTAATACCCAACTCTTTGCAAGCCCTGATAATTCTTAAAGCAATTTCTCCTCTATTTGCAATAAATATTTTCTTAAACATAGTTTTTAGTTCACCTTTCTTACCAAAAATAAAGGTTGGTCGAATTCTACTTTCTGGGCATTTTCAACAAGAATCTTTTCTATAGTACAATCAAACTCAGCTTCAAGTTCGTTCATTATTTTCATTGCTTCTAAAATGCAAAGCACCTCACCTTTTTTTACTTTTTGGCCTTCCTCAACATATGGCTTTGCATCAGGGGCTGGCGCTCTATAAAACGTTGAAACCATGGGAGATCTTATCTCGACTAAATTTGGATCTTGAGTTTTATCAGATGTTTCTATACTCTGAGCCTGTATAGATTGAGTTTGATATTGAGGTATAACCTCTGTTACTCTAAAATTATCTTGCGAAGAGGCATTTTCTGGAAACGCCTCTTTCTTTTTTAAGGTAATTTCTAGCTCGTCATCTTTGTAGTTAAACTCAACAAATTGACTGTTCTCAACAATCTTAATAATATCTTTCAAAGTCTTAATATCCATTTTTTCCTCCTTTTTACATACTGTATTAAAAATATCATAAATTTATTTTTTTTACAACTTTTAAATGATAACTTAGAATAAATACATTTTTTAAGTAATACTAATTAAATTTCTTTTTTTTAAAAGACTTAACAAATTGTTTCAAATGAATTATTTATAATTTGGATTATCAATCCCTTCTTTTTTTTAAACTTTTCTCTATCGTTTGTTTTGTAATATTTGTATTAGCTAAATAATTAAATAGATCACTAGAATAATCAACTGCCTTGTCAAATGGCATATCCATTAAGTTTTCCATGCCTGTTTTTGTAATCTCAATTGCAGATGCATTATTTTTAGCTACAGTCAAAGCTAATTTATGAGTTTCTTCATCCAACTGCTTTTCATCAACAACCTTATTGATCAATAACATTCTTTTTGCTTGATAAGCATTTAGAGTTTTACCGGTAAAAAGCATCTCCATTACAATTTTTTTACTCAAAGAAAATCTAAGAGGTAAACTAGCTCCAATACCAGTTAAACCTACATTAATAGCAGTTATTCCAATTTTAACAGACTTTGAACAAACTGCCATATCGCAAGCAAATAACAGTCCCGCTCCATTTGCAACAGCAAAACCATTAGCACTTGCTATAGTTGGTTTTTTTAAACGATGAATAGTATGGTAAAATTCATTCATAGAATAAATAAATTCTTTCATCTGTCTAGCATTTTTATCTTTAAATTCTTCTAATGAAATACCTATACTAAAATACTTTCTACTACCTTGTATAACAATAACTTTTATTGACTCATCATTATTGAGATCTTTTAATGCATCGTTCAAATCCCTTGCTAATTCTATATCAAACGCATTAAACTGTTTAGGTTTATTTAGTACAACCCAGGCAATAAAACCATCCTTTTTAATTAAAACACTTTCCATTATACCTCAAATATCAGCTTAAGTAACCATGCAAATAACGTCTGGATAGCTACTCTAAATATCTTTAAACTTACCGTACATACACATCAAACCAAAAAACCTAAACGTTAGATTGATAATAAAATTTATCAAAAACTAACTATATTAGCAAAAATCTTTATTTATCATGCTATATTAAACCTTGCCATAAATCCCCCTCTTTTTTAGTAGCAATGATAAGATTAATTTAAAACTAACCTACCAGTTAACTTTTATATTTTAACAAAAAACTCACTTCAAGTAAAGAAAAAAATAAAAATTTTTAGCTTTGATGTCTTAATTTTTTTAGCATTTCTTGTTAAATAAATATTTATATATTTTTATTCATCTATTGACAAAAATACGTTTTTATCTAATTTTTCATACTCAAAATATCTTATAAGCCTATATAATTCTTCTCGAGTTTGCATTCTATCAAGCACATTTTTTTGAGAACCAGATATTTTAATAAATTCAAAAACCTCCTTTATGGCTTTGTTTGCAATTCTCAAAGCACTTACGGGAAAGATTACTATTTTGTAGCCAAGCTCTCTAAATTCATCTACACTAATATATGGGGTTTTGCCAAATTCAGTCATATTTGCCATAAGGGGCACATTTATGGCTTTTGAAAAGGCTAAAAACTCATCTTTGCTTTCTAAAGCTTCAGGAAATATTATATCGGCACCAGCTTTTTCATATATTTTTGCTCTAAAAATTGCCTCATCTAAGCCATCTACTGATCTTGCGTCAGTGCGGGCAACAACAAGCAAATCTTTTGCACTTTTTTTTGCAGCTTTTATTTTTTCTTCCATATGATGCGCATCGATTAGCTCTTTGCCAGATAGGTGACCGCATCTTTTTGGTAGCTTTTGGTCTTCAATCTGAATAGCTGCAGCTTTCGACTCAAACATTTCTTTTGCTGTTTTAGCGACATTTAGCGACTCGCCAAAACCCACATCCACATCCACTATCATAGGCAAACTGCAAGCCCTGTAAATGTATCTTGTCATGCTCGCCACTTCATTGAGTTCAATCAAGCTTAAATCCGGCAAACCCAAACTTGCGCTTAATGCAGCACCAGATAAATACAAACATCTAAACCCTACCTCGCGCGCAATCAAACCAACTATGGGATTATACACACCAATAGCAACTATGGTATCTTGTTCTTTTAATAGTTTCTTGAGTATTAAAGAAGGGTTATTGTCCTGATTTTCTACAAGCCAACTCATACTACAACCATGTCAATCTTAAAAAATCATCAATATCGTTGAATTTTTCAATATTAAACACCGCATCAACAATCCTTTCCTGTTCTTTTGGGTTTAAAATTTCTTGCGTGCAAGTTTTAAATTTTCTTATCACTTCTTCGTCGCTCATTGGGTTTTTCGCATGCCCTTTTGGATATTTCAAATCTTTAGTGTATGTTTTACCATCTTTGGTTTTTAGCGTAATTTTATTTGGTATGCCATCGGGGTAGCCTTTTGTAAGCTCGTCATTTTCTTTTAAGATTACCTTGTTTTTTAAGATTTCTTTTATTTTTTCATCTGAAAGTTTTTCTTTGCTAAAAGAATATTTTGAAATATCACCATCAATTAAACCTACCACAGTGATATACTGCAAACTGTGGTCTGCTGTTTCTTTTGTTTTTGGCTCCCATTTTTCTTTGTCTTTTGCAATAATTTCATAGGCTGCCTTAAATGTTTCTATCGTTATAGAATCTATATCCTTAGATGATTTTATATAGGGCGACAATTGCTTTGCAATATCAACTGCGCTTTGAGCATGGTATTCTACAGGATAAAACTTAATGTGCGTATCTAAAATACGCCTAGGAGACTCCAATCTAAATAAAGACTCAAGGGCTTTATCGTCAAAGCTAAAAGAATTAAGCAGTTGATTAAAAAACCCCATCTCTCCAACAAAAGGTTCATAAGGACCGCTTACACCTTGTTGAGCCAAAAAAACAGCAAATAGAGCATTTTTTGCAGAATTGGCAGCTGCTGCGCCTTTCCACATCGAAAGCTCGCCAGCTCTTGTTTGTCTTAGGGAAACATTGGGTATTGTTGCAATCGAAATAGCGTGCTCAATTTCTTGTTTTTTTAAGCCAAGTAGCCTTCCAAGACCGCATACTTCACCAATTGTTATATAGTTAACATGGTCAAACCCGTGAGCACGCAAACTCGCAGCATCGCATAAATTTACAGAAATCTCATATGCAATAACGATGGCTTTTAAAAACTCCGAGACGCTCTTGTGCTTATATTGAGCCAAAGCCAAAAGTCCTGGGATTAAATCCGAAGGGTGTAGCGGTTCTTTTGACAGATATGTATCGTTAAAATCTAAATACCTAAGTAGCACACCATTTGCAAAAGCCGCAGTCTCTGGTGTTGTATAAAAATTCAAACCAAATAAACTTGAGCCATTTTTAAAACCAAAGTTGTAAGCGTAATTTCTCGCCGCTTTCGGCGTGTCTTCACCAAAAGCGAGATACATTACACCAAAAGAATCCAGTATCCTTCTTTTTGATTCGTGCAATGTTGATTGCTCAAAATCATTTACACTACAAACATAATTTGCGAACAGGTCTGTGTATTTATCCATATTTTACCTCCTTATTTATTATATTATATTAAAAAAATACATGAATAAAAGTTATTTTTTAAAACAATATTTTTGCAATGTATAAATTTATATGGTATGATTTTTATGTGAAAGTTTTGGTTAAAAAAATGAACAAAGTGTCCTTATTAGCTAAAATTAGATAAAATGAAAAGTGTGCTTGTCGGCGTAAGTGGTGGCGTAGATAGCACATTTGCTGCTATCTATCTATCAGAGACTGGATACCGTGTAACTGCCATAAATTTTTTGCTAACAAATAAAGACAAAATCTCACAAAGTGTCGTAGATTTGCTTAAAAAACACAATATTGATTTTTATATACTTAATATAAAAGATTATTTTAAAAAAACAGTAATTGATAGATTAGTAAATGATTATAAAAATGGTTTTACACCCAATCCGTGCAGTATTTGCAACCCACTTGTGAAATTCAAAATCTTAGCAGAAGAAGCAGATAAACAAGGTATAGATTCTATAGCAACAGGACATTATGCAGATTTGAAAGAAGGTTTTATAAAAAAACATTTTTCTATCAAAGATCAATCATACTTTTTAGCATATCTGCCAAAAGAATACATACAACGCATAATTTTTCCACTCAATAGTTTTGAAAAAAAAGATATAAAAATTAATATACCGATCGATTTAAAAGAAAGTAACGATTTGTGCTTTGTAAATAATTATAGAAATTTAATTGACAATACAAAAAAAGGTAACATTTTGTACAATGATAAAATAATTGGGACTCATGATGGTTTTCACAACTATACAATTGGTCAAAGAAAGGGAATAAAATATTCTAATGAGCCCTACTATGTAAAAAACATTGATATTTTAACAGGCGACATCTACATTGCAAAAAAAATTGAACTTTATTCGAAACAATTTTATATCAACAACATCCATTTGTTAAAAGATGAAGAATGGTTTAAAAAAAATAAAATAGAGTGTTTAGTGAGATATCGCGCAAAAAGCACAATGGCTGAATATGAACCAATAACAAAAAAAGTATTGTTAGATGAAGAAGCATTTGCCATAACAAAAGGTCAGATTGCTGTATTTTATCATAATGACCTGATTGTTGGATGCGGAAGAATAGATGGGATTTGAAGATTTATTTAAAAAATTTGTAAAAGTAAAATTTGTTAGAAATTTAAGATACGAACCTCACATAATTGAAACAATAAAATATATTAATCCAGAAAGTTTCGATAATATTTTAGTGTTTTATAAAGAAGTAGATTACTTAAAGTCAATTTTGCTTGAGCACCTATCAAAAGAAAATATTTTTGAGTGCAATGTAGAAAATTTAGATAAATGCTCATTCGATGTCAAATTTGATTGTATTATAGTGTTTCTTTGCAAAAATAGTGCTAACCAAAATTCAATATATGAAATCATAAATAATGTAGCCGAAAAGAGAGCCAATGTCTTTGTAGTAGATTACTTATTGGGTAATAAGCTTTTTAATCTTGCATTAAGGTTTTCTGATAAAATTTCATACCAAGACATAAAGCAGCAAACTTTATCTGTATTTGAAAAAAATTATCGTTTAACTGATGAGTTAAATAGTAAAAAAAATAACATATCGATTAAAAAATATTCAGTATGAATTTGCATGTCTATTTACACATACCATATTGCTATAAAAAATGCCCTTACTGTTCTTTTATTTCTTACGAAAAATCCTTTGACACAAAACAAAACTATTTAAATACCCTAATTAAACAAATTGAAAATTTTTTTGCCTTTGAGAATGAATATATTATTAAAACAATATATATAGGTGGTGGCACTCCATCGCTATTAAAATTCAATGAAATAAAATCAATTTTGGATACTCTTAAAAAAAATAGAATTTCTAAAGACTGTGAAATAACAATAGAAATTAATCCAAATAATGCAACAAAAAGCTACTTAGAACAATTGAAAGAAATCGGTATAAATCGAGTAAGTTTGGGCATTCAGTCTTTTATTCCTAAAAAGCTGCTTTTTTTAGGCAGACTTCACACCGCTAATCAAAGTTTTAAATCTATAGAAAATGCAATTGAATTTTTTGACAATACTAGTATTGACTTGATATATGGTTTTGAAGATTTTAGAGATTTTCAAGAAGATTTGCATTATGCATTAACTTTCCCAATAAAGCATATGTCTGCGTACATATTATCTATAGAAAAAGGCACACAGTTTTATAAGCAAAATATTTACTTATCGGAAGAAAATATAGAAAAGCAATTTTTATACTTAGTTAAATTTTTAAAAGCAAACAAAATATATCAATATGAGGTTTCAAACTTTTCAAAAAAAGGCTTTGAAAGCAAGCATAATCAAGCTTACTGGCAAAATTACAATTATATAGGTTTTGGCGTAAGTGCAAGTTCATTTATCAACGGTATAAGGTTTAAAAATACAAATAAATTAAGTGAATATATAAAGAAAATTTCAGAAAACAATAGCCCTATTGATTATAAAGAAAAATTAAGCACTAACAAAAAAATCAAAGAGGCTTTTGTTTTGGGTTTGCGTACAATTAAAGGCGTAAATATAAAAAGTTTTAACCAAAAAAACAATTGTGATGTAGAAAAACTCTACAAACCTCAACTACTTAAACACTATAATCTAAAAACATTAAAAAAAGTAAACGGTTCAATAAAAATTGCAACTACCAAAAAAATCCTCATTTCAAATTATATTTTATCGGATTTTATTTAAATATTTATTGCAGAGCTTAGAAGCCCTGCAATAAAAGAAGATTAAAATCTGTTTCTTGAATTAGAATAGTTAGATCTTGGTCTTGAATTTGGGCTTGACTCCCTTGGTTTTGCTTCATCAACCCTTATGTTTCTACCGTCTAAATCTGTGCTGTCCAATGCTTCTTTAGCTTTTAAAGCATCATCTTTTGATTCCATTTCTACAAAACCGAAACCTTTGCCTTCAATAACTTTAACCGATACCACACTACCATAACCTGAGAAAACTTCTTTAAGTTTCTCTTCCGTTGTTCGGTAATTTAAATTACCGACGTACAACTTGTTCGTATTCACAAAACACACTCCAAAAAAAGAATTTTCCGATGAGACCGCTTTATAGTCTTCACCAATTAATATTTAGTATAAACATTTAATAATCAAAAGTCAATAAAATTTTTAAAACTTGACAAAATAAAAAATTTGATTATATTAAACCTGCCCCAAAATGCTTGGGGGTGTATTTGGATTCGACGGGATGTAATAGTGGTTGGGGATCATGCCGATGTCTTATCTGATCGTTAAACAGGTAAGAAAAAATAAACGCAAATTCTGAATTAGCTTTAGCTGCTTAATTAATTGCAGCTAGGTGGTTTTAACTTATCGCTTGCTTTGGGTTAAAGCTGCCTAATACTTTAAGCAAGCATCACCAAATTGAGTTTGTTTGCGCACTCAAGCGGTGATTAACGAGCGCAAAATCGGACTCTGATGGTTTGGCCTTTGCCAAAAGGAGTCTTAAAATTAAAAAAGGCCTAAGCATGTAAAAAGTTTCCAGCTGCGAGACATTACTGGACGCGGGTTCGACTCCCGCCACCTCCACCAAAATTAGCTACCATAAATTTCGTCTTTTATTATTTTAGATTTTAAGTCGTATATTAAAGTTGAGAATTTGTCTGTTCGCTGAATGAGGTCCACACATTGATAAGCAGCCTCTCTTTTGTTGTCTTTTATATACAACAAACCAGCTTTATAGAAATCAACCGAAGCACTTTTTGGATCATCTTGTCTTTTGTACACTAAACCTCTATTAAAATAAGCATCTACATAATCTGGATTAATTTCAATAGCATTTGTAAAGTCAGACTCGGCAGCCGTTAAGTTCTTCAGAGTGTAATATACGATCCCTCTGTTATAGTATGCTTTATAACTAAGCGGTTTTATTTGTATTGCTTTTGTAAAGTCATCAATGGCATCCTGATAAAAAGCCAATTTATAATTTACTACACCTCTATTTATATAAGCTTTATAAAAATTTGGATCTTTTTGTATAGCTTTTGTAAACTCTGTTCGTGCTTTGTTGTAGTATAGATAAGTATTATCATTTTCTAGTTTATTAGAAGCCAATTTGTTATAAACCACACCACTATTATAATATGCCTTAGAATTATCCGGATTAATGCTTTGAGCTTTTTTAAAATCCTTTAGAGCTTCATCACATCTATTTAGCTCATAATAAATTATACCTCTATTTATATACGACATGTAGTTGTTTGGGTTTTCTTGAATTGATTTGGTATAATCATTTATCGCTTGTTGAAACTGGTTTTGTTCATAGCTACTTTGAGCTTGAGTAAAATATTGCATAGATTTTGCTATATTTGATATCTCTTGAGCATAAGTACTACCTGAAAATATTAGCGCTATAACACCTATTGTTAGGATAAGCTTCCTCATTCTAAACCTCCAAAATATTTCGCTATAATTAGGTATATACAAAATAATTACTCAAAATGCAACAAAAAATTTAGTTTTTTAAACCAAGTTGACATAATCAATAAATTTTGATATAACAAAAAATTATGATAAACAACTTATTAATAAACGATAAACTATTAATCTTAGGTTTATTAATTTTTTCATTTCTTATGGGTCTTATCTTAAATAATGGTATAAGTAGAATATATAAATTTATCGCAAAAAAAATTCCAATCCGTGATGAAATTAAAAAGTATTTTTATTTTCCAGCATGGTTTCTAATAAGCATTCTGATTTTTAGTATAGCCAGTTCTGTAATAAATTTTAAATTGGAAAGTAGCGATTATATTATTACAAAAACTATTCAAATTTTATATATTCTATTTTTTGGTATATTGTCAATTAGAACAATATCTTTTTTGGAATATATTTTAAACGAAAAACAACCAAAAGATATTGCTGATTTCCATAAAAGACAATTAAATACACAACTAAAAATTATAAAAAGTATTGCTACGGCTATTATTTCAGTAATTTGTCTGGCATTAATTTTTTTAAGCTTCAGTTCTTTAAAAAGCTTAGGTTCAACAATTTTAACATCTGCTGGCATTATTGGCATAATTGCTGGATTTGCAGCACAGAAAACACTTAATTTGCTATTTGCAGGCATTCAAATTGCAATCAGTCAACCAATTAAAATAGGGGATGTTTTGATAGTAGAAGGAGAATGGGGAACAGTCGAAGAAATTACATTAACTTATGTAGTACTGAAAATCTGGGATTTAAGAAGATTGGTTATACCTATCAATTATTTTGTTGAAAAATCATTCCAAAACTGGACAAAAACAAGTACACAACTTTTGGGAACAGTGTATATATACCTAGATTATTCAATAGAAGTTGAAAAATTAAGAAAAGCTTTAAATGATATTCTAAACAATACCTTACTTTGGGATAAATTTGCAAGTGGTATTCAAGTTACTGATGCTAACGACAAAACTATACAGGTCCGTGCACTTGTTAGTGCAAAAAACTCTTCAGATTTGTGGAATTTACGATGTCTTGTTAGAGAAAAACTTATTGAGTACATAAAAAATGAAGCACCGCAAAATTTACCAAAATTAAGAAATATACTTCAATTGGAGGAAAAGAATGAGAATAGTGATAGTATCAAATAGACTGCCTGTAAATATTATAAAAGACAAAAAAACTAACAATAACAAATTTCAAAAAAGCTCTGGGGGTCTTGTAACAAGCATCGGTGCATATACTGAAAAAATGACAGATCTTTCTTATGCCTGGATAGGTTGGCCTGGTGTCAGTATAACAAACAAACAAGATAAAGAAGAAATAACAAGCTCACTTAAAGATATCCACAGCTATCCTGTTTTTCTAAGTGAAAAAGAAATGGATAAATTCTACTTGGGATTTTGTAACCGCACTATATGGCCATTGTTTCACTATTTTCCCACCATTACTGATTTTAATAAAGACCAATACGAAGAATATAAATCTGTAAATGTAAAGTTTCTAAAGACTTTAAGTGAAATAATAAATCCACAGGAAGATATTATATGGATTCATGATTACCATTTAATGCTTTTGCCAAATTTACTAAGACAAGAATATCCCAATTTAACAATAGGTTTTTTCTTGCATATACCTTTTCCTGCTTACGAGGTTTTTCAACTCTTACCATCTAAATGGCGGCTTGAAATTTTAGAAGGCATGCTTGGTGCAGATCTAGTTGGTTTTCATACCCACGAATATGTAGACAACTTTTTAAGAGCACTATTGCGTTTTAAAGGACTTGAAAATAACTTCGGTATTGTTAACGACAAAGGTAGACTTGTTAAAATTGGTACACATCCAATAAGTATAGATTATTTAAAATTTAGCAATACATCCAAAACTCCATTCGTAGTAAATAAGGTCAAAGAAATACACAGTCAATTTAATAATCAAAAAATTTTATTTAGCGTAGATAGGCTTGACTATACAAAAGGTATATTAAATAGACTACTGGGGTTTGAACATTTTCTCGAACATAATCCTAATTGGATTCAACGCATAGTGCTAATAATTATAGTGGTGCCTTCACGAATAGGTGTATATCATTACCAACAAATGAAAAGACAAATCGACGAGACAATTGGCAGAATCAACGGCAAATTTTCAACTGTTGACTGGATCCCTATTGTATATAAATTTGATTCTTTAGACTTTGAAAATTTGATTGCTTTTTATAATGCCAGCGATATCATGCTCGTAACACCACTTCGAGACGGAATGAATTTAGTAGCTAAAGAATTTATTGCCTCAAAAACAAATAAAGAAGGCGTCCTTATTCTAAGCGAAATGGCAGGATCGGCAAAAGAATTACTAGAAGCAATTATAATAAACCCAAACAGTGTAGAAGAAATTTCAGATGCAATAAAGCTTGCTTTAGATATTCCAAAAGAAGAGCAAATACAAAGAATAGAAAAAATGCAAAATAGAATAAGCAGGTACAATGTTTTTAGATGGGTTAGCGATTATTTAAATGAATTAAACAAAATTGTACTCTCTCAAAATCAAATGGAATCACAATTTATCAATGAAAAAGTAGAAGAGAAAATTATTTCTTTGTACTTAAAATCTAAAAAAAGGATTATTATACTAGACTACGATGGAACATTAGTAGAGTTTACAGAATCGCCTAAATCTGCTTTGCCTACAAAGGAATTAATTCACCTTATGCATACACTACTTCAAAGCAACAATGTAGTTGCTATAGTTAGCGGACGCGATAAAGAAACTCTTCAGCATTGGTTTGAAAATTTGAATATTATACTTATAGCAGAACATGGAGCTTTTTATAAATACCCTAACACTAGTTGGAGACTCTATCAAAACAATATTGATTTAAATTGGAAAAAAGCTATAAATAATATATTACATCTATACACGGATAGATTGCCTGGCTCTTTTATAGAAGAAAAAACATTTTCTACAGTATTTCATTACAGAAATGCTGACTCTGAAACTTCTTTGTCTTTTATACCAGAGCTTAATGGGCACTTGCAAAATTTTTTAGCAAACACAAATTTAAAAGTATACAAAGGAAATAAAATATTAGAAATTAAACCTTCCAGTATTGGAAAGCACAATATAGTAGAAATCTTGAATCTTAAAGAATATGATTTTTGTCTAGCGATAGGCGATGATTATACCGATGAGGATATGTTTAAAGTTTTGCCAGAAAACGCTATCACAATAAAAGTTGGTGAAATTTCAACTTTAGCAAAATACAACATAAAAAACCCTCATCAAGTAAGAAAGTTACTAGAAAAACTTGCTAACGCCATTTAAATTATAAAGTTACGTTTGTGTTTGACTGATCTAATATAACAAGTAACGTTAGGTATTCCCTTACATGTCTGGTAATAAGAAAATTATCTTTTACAAATTCTCTGCCTTTTCTTTTAAGTCTTTTAAATAAATCATCATCACTTAAAAGCTGCTTGATTCTAAGCGCTGCACCTTCTGGCGTATTAACTAGAAAACCATTGTAGTGATCTATAACTTGAAGCCTTATTCCTCCAGTGTTACCACCAATAACAGGTTTGCTTTTCCATAATGACTCTGCAACTGTCAAACCAAAACCCTCTTTTGTTGATTTTTGTATGACAATATCAGCTGCTCTTTGAAGCGCATTGATTTTAATATTTGCATCGGGTGGCAAAGACAAAACATGTATATCCTTATCAGAGTTTGCAGCAGTAAGCGTTTCTTCTAATACAATACTGCCTTCTGGATCATCATCTGCACTTCCACCTGCCAGAACAAGCTGTATAGACGGAATAGATTTTTTTACTAACTTGTAAGCGCTAATTACACCTATTGGGTCTTTAAATCTATCAAAGCGTGAAACTTGTAATAATACAGGTCTTGAAGGATCTATATTAAATTCTGTATAGACTTCCTCTATATCTTCTTTATTTAAATCTTTATTTTTGTCACTTAATGGATTTATGCTTGGAGCAATTATGTATTGCGGATGAGGTAAACTTCTTGCAAAATCAACCAATGAAAAAATACTTGCATCGTAGTAGCTAACAAATTGTTTTAGAAATTTCCATACCTGTCTATTTGGCCTTGAAATATCAATATGGCATCTCCATATCCATTTTCCTTTTCTGTTTGGAAAAAACTTTATCAATGCTGCTGGTTGTGGATCATGAATAAAAACAAAATCTGCTTCATTTAGTAAATCATATAACCTTTGAGCGTTTTCTTCATTTGTTTGTTCATACACTTTAAGTAGTGTATCTGGCACAATCTGATTTTTAACTCCTTGTAATAAATTATGAAACATTTTTGTACATTTGTAAAAATCGGATTGACCAACAACAATTTCCCATACAGCGTCCAGACCTAACTCATGTTTTAGCGGCAATATATTTGTCAATAATTCTGCAACACCACCGCCAATTTTTGTTGAATTTATATGGACAATTTTTTTTCCTTGTAAAAAACTTGATAATTTAACCAGATGATCTATTTCGCTTATACCTACTATTGATTCTAATTCGGAAAGCATCTAAATCCTCATTTAAAATACATATTAAAAATTTTTGATATCTTTTCTTTTAATTTAGATAATGGCAAAAAAAACGGATCGATATTAATTATCATATCAATAAGCTCTTCATATCCATCAAATAATGCTATCCAATTTGAAAAATCATCACGATGATTTGGCGTTCTTCTTCTTGCATCAATGAAATGAAAGTACAAAGAACCATAAGATAATTCATCAATTGTATCCAAAAATCCTCTGGGCTCATCTATAATTTTAGATGTATTGAATACAACCATACCAAGCTTTAAAAAATAAAAAGGCTCCTGGGCGTTGGTATACAGTAAAACTGTATTTTGTTCTAGAGAATTTTGTATAATGTCAAGTAGCTCCTGACGCAAATCATCAATAGAACCAAAATCTTGTGGCTGCAAAACAGATAACTTTTCTGCTAAGGCTTCATCGTGAATTTGTTCTGCTACCCATTGAGCAAAATCATTGTTAAATTCGGGTGTACTAAAAGATGTACGAAGTAGCTTACCCCAAAAATGGTAGTAAATAGAATCTGTATCAATATTCAATAGTTGCGTAAATAATTCTTTTGTGTTAAGTGCATGTTTGCCTGTTGCAATCGATAAAATAGAACAATCTTTTATTTCAAAAGGTAAAATATTACTTTCCATAACTCTCTCCAACATATTTCATATTATATACCAAATAAATAAATAATCAACTATTGCAATTTTTGTTGCAAAAAAATACGCTACATTGTATAAATAAAAAAGGAGGCAAACAATGAAAGTAGCTGACTATCTTTTAAAAATTACACCTTACGAAGGTGGTAAACCTATAGAAGAATTGCAAAGAGACTTAGGATTAAGCGATGTAATAAAACTCGCTTCAAACGAGAATCCTCTTGGACCATCAAAACTTGTTATTGAAACAATATGCAAAATGGCAGCTAGTATAAATTTGTATCCCGACGGCAATGCCTATTATTTAACACAAAAATTAGCTAAACACTTAGGCATTAGTGAAAAAAATCTGATATTTGGAAACGGTTCAGACGAAATAATAGAACTATTATACAAAGCATTTGCTACCAATCAAAACGATGAAATATTATACTGCTACCCTACTTTTATAGAATACCGTATAATTGGTATGGCTTTTAACAAAAAAATTATAGAGCTTCCGTTAAAAAATTTTGCATACGATATTGATAACTTGATTAAACATATTAATGAAAATACAAGAATTATTTTCATTAATACTCCAAATAACCCAACAGGAACACTTACAGGACTAGATGACATATTAAAAATTATAAACAAAGCATCAAAAGACACGCTTATTGTAATAGATGAAGCTTACTATGAATACGCAAAGCCTTCAACGCATTACAAAGAATTACTTGATCTTTATAAAAAAGAAAATGTTATAATTTTAAGAACCTTTTCCAAAGCATATGCGCTAGCTGGCTTAAGAATTGGCTATGGTATTGCAAACGAGTTTATTATTCAAACACTTAATCGGGTAAGACCACCTTTTAATGTAAATATTGTAGCACAAGCAGCGGCGATTGCTGCCCTTGATGACAAAGAACACTTAAAAAAAAGTATACAAACTAACGAAGAAGGAAAACAATTTCTATACGAGCAATTCAATAAATTAAACCTATTCTATGTACCCACTTTTGCCAATTTTATCTTATTTTCAACACCAATTGACGCTTCAATAGTTTATGAAGATCTATTAAAAGAAGGTGTTATTGTAAGAAGCATGAAACCTTACGGTTACAATAATTTCTTAAGAGTCACAGTTGGAACCCGAAAAGAAAATGAAATTTTTATACAAAAACTTAAAAAGGTTTTGCATGTTTAATACCATTGGTATTGTTGGACTTGGGTTAATCGGTGGCTCTTTGGGTCTTGCAATTAAACATAAAAAGCTTTCAAAAATTCTAATTGGCTTTGACAGAAATGAAGAAAACCTAAATAATGCGCTAAACCTAGAACTTGTTGATATAAGCGCAAGTTCTTACAAATCTTTTTCAATTTGCGATTTTGTAATAGTTAGCGTTCCTCCTTCTCAAACAGTCCAGGTAATTTTGGATTTATTTAATGTGTTAAAAAAAAATACTATAATAATAGATGTAACAAGTGTAAAAAAACCCATTATAGATAGCATTAAAGACTTTATTCCAAAGGATATAAGCTATGTCCCAACACACCCGATTGCAGGCACAGAAAATTTTGGGCCTAAATCGGCTTTTAGGCAATTATTTGAAGATAAGTATTTTATAATAACACCAATTGCTGATGTTACCTTTGCAGAAAAAAAAGTTGAAGAGTTTGCAAAAACAATTAACATGAAAGTAAAATATATGGATGCAGAAAAACACGATAAGGTGTTTGCATATGTTAGCCATCTACCACATGTCATTGCTTATAGTCTTGTAAATCTTATATGGCAAAAAAATGAAGATGATGAAGCGTACGGCTTTGTCGGCGGCGGGTTTAGAGATTTTACACGCATAGCAAAATCAAATGAAAAGATGTGGAGTGATATATTTTTACTAAACAAGAATAATATTTTAACTGCTATAAATGATTATATTGGCAGTTTATCGGACTTAAAAAAATTCATTGAAAATAGCCAGGAAGACAAGCTTTTAGACTTTTTAAAAAATATTAGGCTCTTTAAAGAAAAATTAAATGTCTAATTTTATTTTAACTGTTGATGGACCAAGTGGCAGCGGTAAAAGCACTCTTTGCAAAATACTAGCAAAAAACGATTGCTTTATACATATCGATTCAGGCAAAATTTATAGAGCTATTTCTTATTTATTGGATGTAAATTTCAAGCAAAGTACATTAAACAACCTAAAACTAGACTTTAAGTTGGAAAACTCTCAAATATTGTTAATATACAATAATATAATATTAAATGAATTATTGGCTGACGAAGAGATCGCAAAAAAAGCTTCATTGATTGCACAAAAACCTTTTATTAGAGAATATGTGAATAATTTCATAAGAAGAATTGCCCATCATGGAAGGTTTGTTATAGATGGCCGTGATGCAGGCAGTGTAATTTTTAAAGATGCTAATTTGAAATTTTTTCTGACAGCCGATGTAATAGAAAGAGCAAAAAGACGCTCAAAAGAATTAAATACAGATTATAATCAATCTTATAAAGCATTAGTCTCCAGAGACGAGCAGGATACACAAAGAAAAATTGCCCCTCTTATTGTACCGCAAGGGGCAATAATAATAGATACAACGTTTTTATCTATAGAGGAAGTTTACAATAAAATAAAAAGTTACATTTAAGCTTTCATTTTTTCTATGTATTTTTGAGCATTAGATGCGGCAATAGCACCATCAGCGCAGGCTGTTACAACCTGTCTTAGAGATTTTTTTCTAACATCGCCTGCTGCAAAAATACCAGGAATGTTTGTTTCCATTTCTTCATTTGTTATTATGTAGCCATACTCATCTGTTTGTATTAAATCAGAAACAAATTTTGAGTTTGGAGTAAGGCCAATGTATATAAATATACCATCTATATCTAATCTTGATTGTTGTTTTGTTTTTACATTTTCAATGAGGACACCTTTAACAAATTTATCACCTAAAATTTCTTTAACAGAACTATCAAATACAATTTCTATTTTATTACTTTTCTTTACTCTATCCTGTAAAATTTTTACAGCCCTAAATTGGTCTCTTCTGTGAATTAAATATATTTTTTTTACAAGGTTTGCTAAATATAAAGCTTCTTCTAAAGCAGAATCACCACCTCCTACTACGGCAACTGTTTTGCCTTTAAAAAATGCACCATCGCATGTCGCGCAGTAAGAAACGCCTTTTCCAATAAACTTTGCCTCTCCTGGACAACCCAATCTATCTGCGCTTGCTCCTGTTGTTAAAATAATTGTTTTTGTTGTTATACAGCTTTTATTTGTAAGTATTACCCTTTTGCAAGAGATATCGTTTTCTATCTTCTCAACACCATCATAGCTAATTTCAACTTCAAATTTTTTTGCTTGTTCTAAAAATTTATCTATTACATCCATGCCACTTATACCTTCTGGAAATCCAGGGTAATTTTCTAAGTCAGCGCTAAAAACTATCTGTCCACCGAATACTTTTTCTTCCAAAATAATTGTCTTTAAACCACTCCTTGCTGCATAAATACCTGCTGTTAAACCAGCTGGTCCACCACCTATTATGACAACATCATACATCCAATACCCCTTTTAAAAATTGGACCGAGAAAACCTCGATCCAATTATAAAATTTTATCCAACCTTTGAGTGAAATATTCTTTTGGTGCAGCACCGATAATCTGATCTACCACTTCTCCGTTTTTGAAAATCATAAGTGTTGGTATGCTCATAATTCCATATCTAACAGCAATATCAGGCTCTTCATCCGTGTTTAATTTTCCTACTTTAAGTTTACCTTCATATTCATGTGCAATTTCTGATACTACAGGCGCAACCATCCTGCATGGCCCGCACCATGGAGCCCAAAAATCTACTAAAACCGGAATATCCGATTTTAATACCTCTTGTTCCCAGTTATCAGTAGTCAACTTTACCTCGACTGCCATAATTCCTCCTTGAATAAATCTCGCCTAGATTCTATAACGAAAAATACTTTTTGTCAAATGTAACTCATTAACTTAATTTTTTCAAACAGCCTGGCAACTTGTTTTTTTGTGTATTCTAACGAATAAGAATTATCAATTACAAAATCAGCTTTTTGTTTTTTTTCTTCTATATCCATTTGTAAATTGATTAGTTTTAACGCTTCAGTGTATGTTAAATTTTGCCTTTTCATTAATCTTTCTATTTGTATTTCTTTTTTTGCATAAACAACTATTGTTTTATCAAAGCTGCTTTCTAAGTGCTTTTCAAACAACAATGGAACATCGTAAATAATTATAGCATTTTTTTCTTTTTTTAATATAGATTCTTCAATTTCTTTTCTTTTTTGCTGAACATAAGGATGAATAATCGACTCCAAAAGAGTCAATTTTTGTTTATCATTAAATACAATTGCGCCTAATTTTTTTCTATCTATATCACCGTTTTCATCAAGTATTGATTCTCCAAACACTTCAACTATTTGCTTATGCGTTTTTTGTGTTTTTTTTAGTGCTGTGTGTGATATCTCATCTGAGTCAATAACATACGCGCCAAGTTCTCTAAACATATTAGCAACGGTTGATTTACCGGTGGCTATTGAGCCAGTTAAACCTACGCGCATTTAATTGGGCACTCCGTACAGTATGGGTTTTTTCTGCAATATGTTTTGGCTAATTTTACAATCAAAGCGTGATATTCTTTAAACAATTCAACATCTTTTGGTAAATTTTGCATAAAAAAAGACTGAACCTCTTCATATTTGCTTGAGTCAAAAAGCTTTTTTCGCTTTAAAAGTCTTATTGTATATGCATCTATAACAAAAACAGGCCTTGAAAACGCATAAAGCAAAATTGAATCGGCTGTTTCCAAACCTATGCCTTTAACATTTAAAAGCATTTTTCTAAACTGCAAAGTATCTGTAGTATTTTCATCAAAGTTTCCAAAAAATTTTGCAATTTCTTTTAAATAAACGCTTTTTTGTTTATAAAAACCTGCAGGTTTTATTAACTGTTGTATATATTCTAAAGGCATGTCTCTAATTTTGCAAAGATTGCAAAAACCTTCTTTTTTTAGATTAAAAATAGCTTTTTCTACATTTTGCCAGCTTGTATTTTGCGTTAGAATTGCTCCAATTATTATTTCATCTTTCGTTTCAGCTGGCCACCAGTATTGCTTGCCAAAAAATTGTAAAAGCGATTTGTAAATTTCAATGAGCATTAAGTTCGCTTAAAATCTCTTCCAAAATTTCCGAAGCGCTGCCTTCTAAAAATACATCCACAATCTTATCAGTATACTCACTAAATGTTTTGTTAATTTCGATAACTTTTGCACCTTTCTTCTTTGCCATAGCTGGTAAAAAGGCTGCTGGATAAACCAATCCGCTTGTTCCAATAATTATTAACAAATCACAATTGTTCATTAATTGTTCACTTTTTTCCTGTGCTTCTTTGGGTATCATTTCACCAAAGAAAATAAAATCAGGTTTCAATGGCACTTTGCAGTATGGACAATATGGAGCGCTTGATAAATCAAAATCGCTTATATTAAATTTTTTACCACAGTTTCTACAAACAAGCATTCTTGAGTTACCGTGGTATTCAACGATGTTTTTGCTGCCTGCTAAATAGTGCAAATTATCTATATTTTGGGTTATCAGCGCTTTTATATAACCTAATTCTTCAAGTTTTGCAAGAGCAAAATGAGCTTTGTTTGGCTTTTTGTCTTTGAGTACTTCAAAAAAAATTTTGTTGATCAAAGCCCATGATTTCTCTGGGTGTTTATAAAAATAATCTATTTCAAACATGCTTGGATCATACTTTTCCCATAGACCATCTTCTCCTCTAAATGAAGGAACACCACTTTCTACACTTATTCCAGCACCAGTAAAGCAAACTGCAAATTTTGATTGTTTTATCAAATATGCTGCTCTTTTAACCTGACTCATATTTGCCCCCAATCCCTTAAAAATCTGAAATCCCAGTTTATGCTTCTTCTACTAACTTTAGCTATGATTGGCGGCAACCTTTTAAACTGGTTTTTCCTTACTCTTTCAAATATACCATTTACAATGTTTTCACTAAAGCCTAGATTAACCACTTCATCAATGCTCAATCTCTTGTCAAATAAGTGATACAAAATCAAGTCTGCCTCATCGTAAGAAAAACCCAATTCTTCTTCATCGCTTTGACCTACCCATAAATCGGCAGTAGGTTTTTTATCAATAATGGATTGAGGCACTCCCATGTATTTTGATAAAATTCTCACTTGCGTTTTGTACAAATCACCAATTGGGTTTAGGCTTGATGCCATATCACCATACCATGTACCATAACCAAGCAATAATTCTGTTTTATTGCTTGTTCCAACAACAAGTGCATTTGTTTCATAACTTTGATCAAATAAAATTATCATTCTAAGTCTAGCTAAAATATTGCCTATTCTTACTTTATCAAAATTATTTTCAATATAGCTATCAGCCATATTTGTTATATCAACTTTTTTATAATTTATCCCAAGTTCGTTTATTATTTTAAATGCATCATCAACACTTTCAGCAGAGCTAGTTTTATATGGCAGAATAATCGCATATACATTTTCTTTTCCTAAAGCTTCTTTTAATAAATAAGCCACCAAACCAGAATCAATACCTCCTGACAAACCAATTACTGCTTTTTCAAAACCAACTTTATGGATCTCGTCCCTTAAAAACTCAATTAAATAATCTGCAATTTTAGACTCATCAAAACTCAACACCTTATATGGATCCATAGCTTTTATCCTTTAATAGTGGCATAAATTCTTTAGCGTGCGCAATATCACTTAGCTCTAAATCAAGTATATACAGATTCTCTTTTAGAAAATCTCCTTTAAATATACACTCACCAAATGAATTGTAAACGAGAGAGCTACCAAAAAAACCCACGCCATCTTCAAAACCTACCCTGTTTACATATATTACAAAGTTGCCGCTTAATGATGAGATATTGTTGCAAATATTGTCCCATATTTTTGTTTTATCTGCCTTATTTTCATAAATCCAGTAAGGAGAAGCAGAAATGATAATTGTCAAATCACTTTTACTTTGTTCAACAAAATGGTGAACACTTAAATGAAATGCTTCTTCACATATAAGTATATTTACTTTGCCAAATTTTGTTTGAGTTGTTTCAAGTGTATCACCCTTTGCAAAGTATCTTGCTTCTTCAAACATTCCGTAGTCTGGCAGGTATACTTTTTTTCTGTTTGTTAAAATAAGGCCATCTGATAAATAAACAGCACTATTGTAGTATAAATTATCTTCTTTTTGAGAATAACCAAGCACAATATCTATAAAATTACTTTTTTGAATAATATTGCTTAAATCTTTGTTTTGTAAGTTTATGCTAGCATAACTAACCAAATCACGAAGCGCATACCCGCTTGTGGCTAATTCTGGGAAAATAATTAGCTCGCTTTTTTTGTTTATAGCTTCATCTATAAAAATTTCAATCCGCTCTAAATTTTCTTTTACCTTGCCAAGTTTTGGCTTGAATTGAGCAATAGCAATTTTCATTTAAACACCAATTTTCATATTTACATCTACCCAAACGGCATGATGTATTATAGAACCACTTGATATAAAATCCACACCTGTTTTTGCAATCTCAACAATATTATCCTCATTAACATTGCCAGATGCTTCAAACAAAACTTCACCTGCAAACATTGATACACAGTTTTGTATAGTTTCTACATCCATATTGTCAAGCATAACCACATCAACTTTTAATGATACAGCTTCTTTTACTTCTTCAATGTTTGAGGTCTCAACTTCTATTTTTTTCATAAAGTTTGTTTTTCTAGCAAGTTCTACTGCTTTTGTTATACTACCAGCAATTTTTATATGATTATCCTTAATCAGAATTGCGTCAAACAAACCAATGCGGTGATTTAAGCCACCCCCAACAAGAACTGCATATTTTTCAAAATATCTAAAGCCTGGTGTAGTCTTTCTTGTTTCAACAATTTTAGCTTTATAGTCTTTTATCAAGTGGCTATAAAATTTAGTTTTGGTTGCAATGCCAGATAATCTTCCAATGATATTTAAAATAAGCCTTTCTGCCTGTAGCAATGCACTATCTTTTGCTTCAATTACAGCAATATGACTACCAGCTTTAACAAATTGACCTTCTTGAACATAAAACTCAATTTTGGCTTCTTCTTTTAAAACATCAAAGATCGGTTTTATAAAAATCAAACCCGCAACTATAAAATCTTCTTTTGCTTTAATTAATGCTTTTGTTTTAGATCCATTACATATACTTTCTGTAGTTACATCGCTATAGTAAATGTCTTCTAATAGATATGACTTGAGTAAATCTTCCAAAAATAATCTGTTCATTGTCTTTTTATGGATATCATGCGTTCAATTGGCTTCTTTGCTTTTTGAATTTGCTCATCTGTAAGAATTATCTCATAAACTTCTCTTTCAAGTGCATTTAATACATCTTTTAATGTTGTTTTTTTCATATTGGCACAAATAGATTTCGAACCTAATGTATAAAAAGTCTTATCTGGCGCTTGTCTTTTAAGTTCAAAAACTATGCCGCTTTCGGTTGCTATTATAAACTCTTTTGCACTGCTTTTTAAGCAATAGTTTATAATCCCGGCAGTAGATCCTACAAAATCTGCAAGCTCAATAACCTCCATTGGAGATTCTGGATGTACACATACTTTAGCTTCAGGGTGAATTTTAAGCAAATCCTGTATGTCTTTTCTTGTAAAACTATCATGAACCAAACAGTACCCATCAAATAAATAAATTTCTTTATCTGCTACATTTTGTTTTACATATTCACCTAAGTGCTTATCTGGTACAAAAAGTATCTTTTTGGCTTCCAGACTTTTTACAACATTAATTGCATTTGCTGAAGTACAACAAATATCTGAAACCATTTTAACATCTACATTTGTATTAACGTAAGAAACAATGCTCACATCACCAATTTCATTTTTCATATTAAGCACTTTTTCGGCTGTTGCCATATCAGCCAAAGGACATCCAGCGTCTATAACTGGTAAAATTACCTTTTTTTGAGGCGATAAAATCTTAGCAGTCTCTGCCATAAACTTAACACCACAAAACACTATTATATCAGCATCAGTTTTGGAAGCTTCTATTGATAAAGCCAAAGAATCACCAATAAAATCAGCTAATTCCTGCACTTCATCTCTTTGATAATAATGTGCTAAAATAATAGCATTTTTTTCTTTTTTAAGCCTTGTTATTTTAGATTGTATTTTTTCTTCCATAAAAACCTCGCTTTTTAGTATATAAAATTTAAATATTTAATCAAGCTTTTTATACCGCTTAAACTCATACTTTTATTAACAAATTGACAAATACTTAACTATATGCTAAAAATGAAGTGTTGCAAGTTCAAGGGAAGAAAGGGTGAGATTCCCTCGCTGTACCCGCAGCCGTATTAAGGCAAAAAGCTTAAGAAACAGCCACTGCCTCTTTGGTGGGAAGGCCTTAAGCCATAAGCCTTTAAGCCGGAAGACCTACTTGCAGCAAAAGTATCTTTTTATGCGGCGGGAGCTCTGCTAAAAAGATTGTAAATTTTCATATAGGAGGCTTTATATGTGGTATAAGTTAATGGTTGGTTTTGTATTGGTGGGATTTTTGTGTAATTTTGCTTTAGCTGATGAAAATGTTGTTGTAACTGCTTCTAAAGTAGATACACAGATTGCTAAAACGCCTTCTTTTGTTGAAGTTGTTACCCAAAAACAAATTGAAGATTCTGGCTCTATTTTCACACAAGATGCGTTAATTGGCTTACCTGGTATATCAATTTCATCAAATGGTCCATTTGGTGGTCAAACCTCTTTTTATATGAGAGGGCTTAGAAGTTACTATACAAAGTATCTAATGGATGGCGTAAATATAGGCGATCCATCTGGCCCGCAATCTTTCTTTGATATGTCCTCACTTTTGCCATACAATTTAAGCAGAATTGAGATTGTTCAGGGCTCTCAAAGCGGACTATATGGAGCTGATGCAATTGCTGGCGTGGTAAATTTTATCACAAAAAAAGGCGAAGGTAAACCTCATGCAACCTACACTCAAATGTATGGTTCGTTTGGCACATACGCAGAAAACCTATCTTACTCTGGTAAGGTTGGAAATTTTTCTTTTTATTTAGATGGCACCAGATTTGACACTACAGGTACATCAAAAACCAATTCTTACAATCCCCAAACTGATTCATATTCCTATGGAGGCAAAAGGGATGGATATCACCAAAGTGCTTTCAATTCAAGGTTAGAATATGATTTAAATGATTTTAAAATTGGTTTACTCATTAATGCACAAAAAGTACAAAACTATTTAGATCAATATAGTCCAACATATTCTAAACCAGACAATAGCTCATGGTTAAACACGACATATCCAGGCAAATCCTATAGAGAAGATAGCGAAACCTACCTTACAAAAGTTTACGCTCAAAAAACTTTTGATAAGCTGACATTAAAGCTGGATGGTTATTATTTTCAAAACTTAAGATACTATAAGGATAATTACAGCTACCCATATCCGGCTACTATACCGGCTCCACAAAGCGACTTTTACAGCAATAACTACAAAGGCTATCGCTATGGAAGTGATCTGCAACTTGAGTATGTTTTCAGTAAAAATTTTAAAACCGTAGCTGGCTTAAACTATACAGTTGATAGAATAAGCTATGACTACCCGAGTTATTTTAGTAAAAACAGAGACAATGTAGGTGCTTTTGTCGAATTTTTGCCAAGCATAGGCAATTTAAACCTTCAAGCAGCTTTTAGAGAGGATCATTTTCAAACATTTGGAGACCATGGCACATACAAGCTTGGCGCAAGCTACTTAATTGAACCTACAAACACAATTTTAAAAGCCAACTGGGCAACAGGTTTTGAAGCACCTACTTTATTTGAGCTTTATGCATCCGGCGTTCCTGCATGGTTTTTTAGCGGAGGAAATAGAAATTTATCACCAGAGCAATCAAAAAGCTGGGATATAGGATTTATGCAAAACCTATTTAACAATAAAGTCATGCTAGGCGCAACATACTTTAGAACAACAATAACAAATAGAATTGAATACTATACAAACCCAAATACATGGGAGTCTACATATAAAAACGTTCCAGGCAATACAGTAGCAACAGGTATAGAATCCTACATAAAAGTAAAACCAATAAAACAAATTGAATTAGGTCTAAACTATACCTATACAGACAGTACAAACCCAAACACAAATATGCAGTCGGCACGTATACCATACAGCATTACATCGGGCTATATAAACTATTCACCAATAGAAAACCTAACACTCCACTTAGATGGTAGATATATAGGCACAAGGTATGACAATGATTCTCACACACATCAAACAGGCAGATACACAGTATTTGATGCAAATATTGCATATAACATTACAAAAGACCTGAAGGCATCTGTTGCTATCTACAATATTTTTAATAGATTCTACCAAGATGTTTGGGGTTACACAACACTAAAGCGCAGTGCCTATGCAACGCTTAACTACACATTCTAAACCCATAAGCTGGGCTTTAGCTTTTTTGCTAAATATGGCAATAGTCATGGGCTTTGCCCAGCTTTTTAAATTTTACCATATAAAAACATCAAAAATATACACAGTAGATATTTATAATGTAAATCAATACCAAAAAACAATAAGAGCTAATCAAACTTTAACACAAATCAAGCCAGAAAATACAAAAAAGTCTTTATTTCAAAAAATACCAAAAAACGATATATCAAATCAAACTATCAATCATAATCGCACATTAATTACACAAAAAGCTCTACCACTTAAAAACGATAGGAAATTTTTCGCTAACGCTCAAAATGACAATGCAAGCTTTCCGCAAACAATAACAAACAAATCAGGTAGTCAACCCCAAACAAGTCCCATACAAAACCCACAAACAGCCACTTATGATGCAAACCCATCAAACACATCTACTGACCCAATTGACATTCAAAGTACTCCTCAGATTGCAAATTGGATTGAAAAACATAAATTTTATCCGCAAGAAGCTATTTTTAAAGGTGAAGAAGGTAAAATTAAACTGGTTTTTTTGATTGATAAAAACGGCTATCTAAAAAACATTTCAATATTGGAAAAATCCCCATACGATAGTTTAAACAAAGCAGCAATAAAAATAATACATAATTCTTCACCAGTTCCTCAAAAACTATTAACAAATGTAAATTTGCCATTTTATGCAAAGATAAATATAATATTTAAGCTTGAGTAAGTTTCAACAGTAAACTTTTATAGCAATTTTCAATTTCTTCTTTCTTTTTATCAAAACTCAAAATACGCAAGTTTTGAATCTTTAGTATATGTTCTTTTAAATTATTAATATTATCTATTTGAGTCAAACACCCTAAATTTTTTAAATACTCAACTTCTTGAGCAAAACTATCCATAAACCTTCCACAAAACACAAAATTGTTATATACTGCTGGCTCAATAGGGTTATGACCCTTTAGCTTGCCTGACAAAGAACCGCCAACAAACACCATTGAGCTAATTGAGTAAAGGGCTTCCAAAATACCAAATCTGTCAACTAAAACACAATCTTTTATATCGCTTAATTTTGACAACATTGAATATTCTACAGCAATTCCTTTTAAAAATTTTTCAAACAGTGGTAAATCTTCCATGTATCTTGGTGCAATAATCACTCTATAACCTAAACTTAAAACCTCATTTATCGCTTTTTGCAAAAACTCCAGTTCTTGTTTATGAAAGCTTGCAAAAACAAAATTTTTCTTATTATCCATTTTTAAAGTGAGCAAAAAATCATAATCAAAAGTTTTTTTTCCTAAAGCGTACTTGACGTTATCACAAAATTTGACATTCTTATTAAATTTATTAAATTTTTCCATATCTTTTTGTGATTTTGCAATTATAATATCAAACTTTGATATAGCTTCATAAAACACTTTAAATCTTAGGTAAAATTTATAGCTTTTATCAGACATTCTAGCATTAATCAAAATAACTCTTACATTATACTTTCTAAGATAATTAATATAGGACGGCCATATTTCTGTTTCAAAAAAAATAGCTAAATGAGGCAAATTATGTCTAAATAATTTTTTGTATAAAAAAATAAAATCCAGGGGAACTAAAAAAACCTCTAATCCTTGAGATTTTAGGTAATCATAGCCGATATTGCTTGTTACACTGAAAAGCAATTTTTTTTTGAATATACTTTCAATTGTATTTTTAATATTTAAAAAAGCTTTTGCTTCACCTAAGCTTGCAAGATGTATCAAAATACAGTCGTTTTGTTTTATGGGTTCTGGGTTTATTCTATCAAAAAACCTGTACCTAAAGCGTTTGCTTGATATAGCTTTTATTAGCAAATAGGGCAAACTTAACAAAAAAACAAAAAAAAGTATAATATTGTATCTAAGCATTTTCAAATTGAAGCTCTATAAGCCTTTGGTAGTATTTATTGTTTTCCAATAGTTCTTTGTGTGCGCCTATACCAACAATCTGACCTTGTTTCATTACCACAATTTTTGATGCGCTAAGTGCAGTGGACAATCTATGAGCTACCAAAAAAACCGTTCTATTTTTAATCAAGTTTGAAATAGCTTTTTGTACATAACTTTCTGCTTCTGCATCAAGTGCGCTTGTTGCCTCATCTAAAATCAAAATATCAGGGTTTTTCATAATGGCTCTTGCGATTGCGATTCTTTGCCTTTCTCCCCCAGATAAAATTACTGCCTGTTCGCCGAGATTTGTATCGTAGAGGCTAGGTAGCTTCATTATAAAATCATGCGCATAGGCTAGTCTTGCAGCTTCAATTACTTTTTCTTTATCTGGATTTTCTATACCATAAGCTATGTTGTTAAAAACTGTATCAGCAAAAAGCAGTACATTTTGTGAAACACTGGCAATTTTTTTTCTTAAACTCTTAAGCTCAAAATCCTTTATATTAATCCCATCTATTAAAATTCGCCCTTGAGTTGGATCATAAAAACGAGGTATCAGATCCATAAGAGTTGTTTTACCACCACCGCTTTCACCCACAAATGCAACTATTGTTTTTGCTTTAACTTCTAAATTGATATTTTTTAGAGCATATTTTTTACCATCATATGAAAAACTTACATTGTCAAATACAATTGATTTTTTAACACCCTCAAAAACAATTCCTTTAGCTGTTGTTTCTTGTGCAGATTTTGTATCTAAAATAAAAAACACACGTTCTATTGCGCCAATAGAAGAATTTATGCTGTTACTTGCTTTGGCAATTGTTTTAAAAGGCCTATATAACATAAAAAGGCCTGCCATAAATGAAAAAAAACCACCTACACTAATTGTACCTTTAAATACAAGCAATCCTCCAAACCAAATCAAAAATGCAATACCAAGCGAACCAATAAATTCCATCAATGGACTCGTAATTTCTGATATTCTAAAGCTTTTTAAATTAATATTTAAAAATTCCTGACTTTTTTTAAAAAATTTTTCTGTTTCTTTTTCTTCGGTCAAAAAACCTTTTATAAGGCGTATATTAAAAAATGATTCCTGAATGAGTGTAGTAATAGCTGCTATTGAAACCTGTCTTTTTTTACCAAGTTTTTTCATATCCTTACCAAATTTAATAATAGGGTAAAGTGCAATTGGAAACACAATCGTTGAGATTAAAGCCAGTTTAAAGTCTATTGTATATATAACTATAAATAAAAAAATAATCGTAAAAAACTCTCTTATTGCTTCAGGCATTACCCTTGCAATTGTATCTTGAAGACGCTCGGTATCGTTTAATACCCTGGATAGAAGCTCTGATGTATGGTATTTTTCAAAGAAATCAACAGGTAAACTTACTATATGCTTAAACATCTGGTTTCTTATGTTAAACAAAATATTTTCTGCTACATATGCTGTCTGATAGGATTGAATGTATGTAAATAAACCCTTAAAAAAATAAGTTGCCATAACGGCAAATGGTAGCAAAATAAGCATTTTTTTATCTTTTGCTATAAAAATTTTGTCTAAAACAGGTTTAATTAAGTATGCAGTAAGCGAAGTTAAAGCACCAACAATAATCATAGCTATAAAGGATAAGACAATCCTTTTCCAGTAAGGTTTCATATACAATAAAAGCCTATTTAGATATTCCTTATTTATTTTCATACCACTCCTTTTAAAAGTGTTTTGTAATCAAGCATAATTTCAATATCAAGGTAAACTATCCCTGGCTGCTCTATTTTTACAAAATCCTTGTAGGTAGTAAGTAACGCCTCAGATTTAGTTTTAGATTTTAAATCTTTTAGAGCTTCTATGTCTTTTTTAGAATAATAATAATGATCTTTAAAAAATCTAAAGCCGTTTATTACAATGCCAATCTCGGTGAGACTTGATAAAAATTTATCAGGATTTCCAATTGAGCAAAACACGAATGCGCTTTGTGGTTTATTAGTTTTACCATTAATATCAAAAAAACCATTGTTTACTATTTTTGCTTTTATTTCGCAATCCCCTTTAAAACATATAAGCTTATTACACCTTTTTAAGCTTTTTTTGCTGTCGCGCAAAAGTCCAAAAGGCAAATAAAACCTTTCTTGATCTATTATACAAACCTCTAAATCTTTTGCAATTTTTCTATACTGTAGGCCATCGTCTAAAATAACATAGTTGGGTTCAAATTTCTTTAATAATTCTACAGCGCTCAATCTATCTTTTGCGCTTGCTACAATTGCTTTAGTTTTTTTAGCAATAAGGTATGTTTCATCATTTACAAAAGGTGTTTTGTAAATGATGCTTTTGCCATCAGAAACAATCAAAGCATTTTTGTGTTTTGCTTTGTAAGCATTTGTAACAATAGCTACTATATATCCTAAAGAATGCAAATAATTTGCAATTCCTATGCAAAGTGGCGTTTTACCTGTGCCACCTGCTTTAATATTGCCTATGCTTATAATTTTTGCACCATCAATTTTTACTGTTTTAAAGATACCAATATCGTATAAAAAATTCCTTGCGCTTACTATAGCTAAATATAGTAATGAAACCGGAAATAAAATTGGCGCTAAAATCGTTTGGAAAAATTTAATATTCTTCATTGTTTAGCTTGCTTTCAAGCTCTGCAACCTTTGATTTTATCTCTTCTTTTGTTTTAACGTAAATGGGTTTTTTGTATATGAATGTGACACTCGAAAAAGGTTTTGGTATGGCAAACCTATCCCAGCTATTTAGCCTCCAGGCGCTTTTTGGCTCAAAAGCTATAGGTACAATAGGGTATCCAGAAAAATAAGCAAGCTCTAATACACCAAGTTTTGCCTTTCTTCTTGGACCTCTTGGTCCATCTGGCGTTATACCTATATCGCAAGCTTGATTCTTAATTAGTCTTAACATCTCTAAAAATGCTTTTTTAGGATTTCTGTTGACTGAGCCGCCAATTGTTCCCATTTTAAAATACTTTATAACATCGCTTGCCAATTTGCCATCTTTATGAGTACTTATCAATACACTCAAATTATTACCTAAATAAACAAAAGGCAAAAATAAAATACTTTCGTGCCAAAAAGCATAAATTATAGGTGAATTAATAGATTTTATTGTGTATTCTTCAACAACATTTATTCGCAAAAATAACCTGTAAAATCTCAAAAAAATATAAAAAATAAATGCCTTCATGCTAAATAATCTAATATGGCTTTTGCTATTTTTGGTGTTACAGGATAATTTCCCAAAGCATAGCTTATTTGCTTAAAATCATGTTTTATTTGCTGCTGGTAATTGTTGCTTTGAAGGATTAATTTTGAGTACTCATAAATTTTTTTAGGTGTTGCGTCAAATTGTATTAACTCTGGTATAATTTTTTTGCCGTATATCACATTTGGCAGAGCAATTGAATCAACTCCATGAATTAAAGCTTTTCCTACCATATAGCTCAAATTTGACAGTTTATATGCAACAACACATGGCAAACCAAACAAAGCAGCCTCTAAAGTAACAGTACCGCTTTTTGTAATTGCAAAAGAAGCTTTTTTCATCATATCGTATGTATCGAGGCTGAATTCAATAAATGGAAATTCACTTTTGAATTGCTCAAAATATTTTAGAAAATGCTCTTGCGTTGCCACAACAAATCTATAGTCACTAAATTCTTTTTTTAGTAAATACGTGGCTTCAAAAAAAATTCTAGTATGAAAATGCAATTCTGACATTCTTGAGCCTGGCAAAATAAGAATAATTTTTTCTCTGTCCAGGTTTTTTTCTATGTGTTTGTTAAGTATGTCTATTAGAGGATGTCCAAAATATACCACCTTTTTAAAATCAAAATCATACTTAAGGGATTGAGTATTAAAAAATGTACGTTCAAACGGTAATATTGGTATAATCAGGTCTACATATTTAAATAATGGCTTTATACGAGCTTTTCTCCATGCCCACAGCTGGGGTGTAATGTAGTAGATAACCTTAATATTATTTTTCTTAGCAAATTTTGCAAGTTGCATATTAAAATCTGGAAAATCCATCAAAATCAATGCATCTATATTGTTTTTTAAAATAGCTTTTTTTATATCATTTAAGATTTCTATTGCTTTTGGCAAAATCGACAGGGCTTCTTTAAAGCCAATTACACTTATATCTTTATAATCAGCTATCTTTTGGGATTGGGTCGCCAGCAAATCTGAACCAAACGATAAAACTTTAATTGAACTATCGGCTTTTTTAAGCTCTTGAGCCAACAAAAATGCGTATTTTTCTGCAGATCTTTCTCCTACGGATAAAAAAAATTTCATCGCTCTCTGCAAAAACCGCGCTCTGATTTCCTTAAAAACTCAATTATATCAATAACATGCTTGGATGGACTTTCTTTGAGTTTTTCATAAGCCTCATCAAATTTTAGGTTTGACCTAAATATAACCCTGTATGCTTCTTTTAGTTTCTCAATTTCAGAAAGGCTAAATCCATGCCTTTTTAGGCCTACCAGATTAAGTCCATTTAGTTTTGCCCTATTTCCAACGGCAAGCATGTAAGGAGCAACATCAAGTGATACGCCACTCATACCGCCTATCATAGATAAACTGCCAATTCTTGAAAATTGGTGTATTGCGCTCATCCCACCTATAACTGCCCCATCATCTACAACAACATGACCTGCAAATTGAACCATATTGGCAATTATGCAATTGTTACCAATCACACAATCATGCGCTATGTGCACATAAGCCATTATTAAATTATTATTGCCTATTTGGGTTTTGCCAATACCACCTTTTGTGCCTCGATTTATCATAGCAAATTCTCTTATTGTATTGTTGTTACCTATAATAAGCTCGCTAAATTCACCAGAAAACTTTAAATCCTGAGGAATAGTACCTAATACAGCAGAATGAAATATCCTACAATTTTTCCCAACAGTTGTAAATTCATCTATAACAACATGGCTTAAAATTTCGCTATTATCGCCAATTTTGGCACCAGCTTTTATAATAGAATAGGGTCCGATTGTTACATTTTCGCCTAACTCAACATTGTCTTCAATTATTGCTGTTTTGTGTATATTTACCATATTTTAACTCCTTAATCCAATTTTGCACTCATTACAGCCTCTGCCACAAGTGTATTATCTACAAAACACTTGCCAGACATTTTCCATACCTTCATCTTGTGTTTTATAATCTCAACTCGCATTAGCAACGTATCGCCAGGCACAACCGCTTTTCTAAACCTAGCATTTTCTATACTCATAAAATACACAACTCTATTAGCATTATCTCCTTCTTCTAAAGACAAAAAAGCCAGTATCCCACCTGCTTGCGCCATTCCTTCTACAATTACAACACCAGGCATAATATGTTTTTTTGGAAAATGCCCTTGAAAATAAGCTTCATTATATGTAACATTTTTTATTGCTTCTATAAACTTAAATTTTTCATAATTTATAACTTTATCTACAAATAAAAAAGGGTACCTATGTGGTAAAATTTCTTTTATTTTTTCAATGTCTATCATCTTTTTCAAGCTCCTTTAACCTACTTTCTAATTCTTGAATTTTTTTGTAAAGTTCTGGAAGTCTAGGTATTATTGCACTTGATTTTAACCACTTAGAATGATCATATACTGGTATACCACTGTAGATGCCACCTGATTTGATGTTTGTTCCAACTCCAGACTTTGCTGTAATAACAGTATTATCAGCTATACCTAAATGACCTGCTACACCAACTTGACCTGCTAAAATAACATTATTGCCAATTCTTGTAGAACCAGATATGCCACACTGCGATACTAATATAGAATTTTCGCCTATCTCTACATTATGTGCAATTTGGACTAAATTATCTATCTTTGAACCTTTTCTAATTATTGTTTCATCAAGCGTTGCTCTATCAATTGATACGTTTGAGCCAATTTCAACATCATCTTCTATAATAACTTTCCCGACCTGTGGTATTTTATAATGCTTACCATTATTATTAACATATCCAAAACCATCGCTGCCAATTACGCTACCAGAATGGATAATTACATTATTTCCAATCTCTACCTTTTCCCGTATTGTAACATTTGGATAAATTATACAATTGTCCTTAATAATAGAATCTTCGCCAATATAAACCATTGGCATTATATAACTATTGCCAATGTTTGCATTTGATCCAATGTATGAAAAATCACCAATGTAAGCTTTATCACTTATTTTTGCAGTATTGTCAATGGTTGCTTTTGAGCTTTTAAAACTGCTTTTAAGATCTCTTTGATAAAAATAAGTTAAAGCTAGAGCAAAGCCAAGATAAGCATCTTTGCAAACAATAAAGTTTTTATCTTTATAAGGACCAATATCAAACGTTTGGTCAACTATAATACAACACGCTTTTGTATTTGAAATATATTTTGTATACTTTTTGTTTGACAAAAAACTAACTTTACGTTTATCCGCGCGATTTAAGCTAGCAACACCATCTATAGTAATATCATTTTTGCCAATATAAACTCCATTAATTACTTTAGCCAACTGTTGTGCATGAATCATTTCTTACTTTGCTCGTATATTTTGTTGTACTCTTTTATTACTTGGGATGTAATATCTAAAGCGTCATTCCAATACACTAATCCTTGGTGAACTTCAAAAACTAAATCTATTCCATCTTTTTGGCTAATATTTTTAACAGTTTCAACAAGACCATTTATAATATTTTGCGTATACTCTCTTTCTTTAGACACAACATCATCCGTAGCATCAGCTTTATATCTTTCTAAATCTCTCAATTTTGTTTGGTATTCAAGTTCTAACTGCTGTTTGTCCTTTTTATTTGTAGAAGTGTTTTGAATTTTTTGTGCTAAATCATTGAGTTCTTTTTGCTTATTATCAATAACGGTTTTTTTTGCATCAATAATTTTTTGCAGCATAGACTTTGCATCAATACCAGCTTGACAATTTTGCAATGCTTTATTTAAATCAACAACAGCTACTTTAAACGCAAATGCATTACTACTAAAAGCTAAAAATGCAATAAGTGCACTAAACCCCAAAAAAAGTCTTTTCATAAATCTTCATATCCTCCTTATAATAACTTTAAAATAAAGCTCCCATTGAAAATTGAAATACATAAGATTTTTCACCATTTTTAGGCGCTAAATTTTTGCCAACTTCAACTCTAATTGGCCCAAGCGGTGATATCCACTTAATACCGACACCCACATCTTTTTTAAGATTTCCAAAATCGTAAGAATATAACCATGAATTACCTATATCAAAGAAAGCTTCACCGTACAACTTTAAAGCCTCAACTAACGGGAAAATAGTTTCTGCTTGAGCATAAGCATCCCTTGTGCCACCTATATAGTTTCCATATTCATCGGTAGGGCTTACTGTGCCGTAATCAAAACCCCTAAGACTATCTATGCCACCCAAGAAATATCTATCCTGCAAAGGAACTCCTTTCCCACCTATGCCTTTTGCAAAACCTACACTACCTTTTAGGTGTCCAATCATACTCCAAAAAATTGGATGAAAGTATTCTACAGTATTGTCCCATTTTATATATCTAGTGTTTCCCCCAAAACCAGTCAATCCTAAACTTGAGGATACAATGGTTCCTCTTGTTGGGAAAATTGTATTGTTAATAGAACTCCATTTAATAAATGGCGTAATTGTACTTTCTGTAGTTGTGCCTTCTTCTTGCAATAAGTAATAACTTGGTGTACCTGCTGTTATATTAATTTTATTTTGAGATAATGAATAAGAAGCGCCAACACTTAATTGATCATCATAAAATCTTTTGGCAACAGTGAATTTAAAACCATATGTTTTCTGATCATAATCCCAGCCATAATACATCATATTATACAAATCTAAGCCTACAGATATTGGCCTATTATCAACCCATGGATTTACAAAACTTACATCAAACAAATGGCTGTTGGCAGAAAGATTTGCATAAAGCTTACCATATATACCAGAACCAAATAAGTTTCTTTGCGTAACAGAACCCATAACACCTACTTTGTAGTACGAACTATATCCAACGCCAAGCGAAAGCATACCTGTCATTTTTTCTTTTACATTAACTTTCATATTCACTTCATCTTTCCCAGGCACACGATCTGTGCTTATCTTTACATCATCAAAATAATCTGTATTGTAAATTTTTTCTCTTGATTCTTTGATTTTTGACTCAGAGAATAAACTACCTTGATCTAGGCGGATTTCTCTTCTTATTACATTATCCCAGGTTTTGTCGTTGCCTGTTATTTCAATTCTGTGAATATAGACTTTATTGCCTTTGTTAATATCAAATGTAACATCAACCGTATGGTTTTTCCTATCAAGCGTAACTATTGGGTTAATATCACAAAAAGCATAACCTTTATCTGCGTATGCTGTTGTGAGGTTTTCTATATCTTTTCTTAATTGTACACCGTTAAATATCTTATTGACCTTTAATTGTACTATCTTTTCAAGCTCTTTTAAAGTATATGGTTCAATATGCTCAAATTTTAGACTTTTTAGTGTATATTTAGCGCCTTCGTCAATAGAAATATCCATATCAATATAGCCAGTATCAGGCTCTATATTTACAGTTGGACCCTCAACCTTAACATCTGCATAACCTTTTGAAAGATACAGATCTCTAATTGACTGAATATCAGAGTCTAAATCTTGAGGATTCAATTTACCAGTATAAAACCATGGTAAAAAAGTTAATAAATATGGTCCATATTTTTTATGATTCTTCATAACATCCAATATGTCACTTGTTTTAATATGTTTATTACCAATAATGTTTATCTTATGTATGAATGTTTTTTTACCTTCTCTTATTTGAAAAACTACATCTACACGATTACCTGAAACTGGTTCTAATTTATAAGAAACGTTCGTCAAATAAATTCCTTTTGCAGCATAAAATCCTACGATAGCGGCTACACTTTCCTGAAGATTTTTTTTACTTAAGATCTGGTATTCTTTAGTTTTACATACCTTATAAAGTTCTTCATCTTTAAACATCTTGTTGCCTTCGAATTTTACAAATCTAATCGATGGTTTTTCTTTTACATTAAATGTCAAAATAACCCCATCAGCGACATTTTTAATATTTGCCGACACTGTTTCAAAGAAACCTAAATTATAAATATTTTTAATGTCTTCGTTTACTGCTTTAATGTTTAAAGGTGAGTTAGTTTTTTCTTTTACAACACTTAAAATTGTTGGTTTATCTATTCTAACATTACCCTCTACATTAATTTCGACAATATTTTGTGCATATGCAAAATCAACCAAAAATAAAAATATTAATAAAAAACTAATTATTGTCTTCATCGATTAAAACCCCTTCTGATAAAAAATAAGTAATATCACAAAATTTAGCTATTTTTTTACTGTGTGTGGAAATAATTACTGTAGTATTAAAAGATTGTTGCAGATCTCGCAAAAGAGACATTAAAAGCATTGCGTTATTTTCGTCTATATTAGATGTGGGCTCATCTGCAATTATTAGTTTTGGTTTATTAACTAAAGCCCTAGCCACTGCAACCCTTTGTTTTTCTCCACCCGACAAATTATAACTCCGTTTGTTAAAAAGCTCTTGATTAATACCAACCCTCAATAAGAGCTCTTTTGCATAATCTTGGTTTATTATACCATTAATCATCATAGGAAGCAAAACATTTTCTAATACAGTAAGCTCATTTATAAGGGAATAAAATTGAAAAACAAAACCAATATAATTATTTCTTATCTTGGCTAATTTTTTCTTGTCTGTAAAATTAACTTTATCGGCAAATAAATAGACATCTCCACTGTCTGGTTCATCCAGTAAACCTAAAATATGCAATAAAGTAGATTTTCCAGAACCTGAAACTCCCATAATGGATATCATCTTGCCTTCTTGCGCTACAAGGTTTATATTATTCAACACTTGCATTTGACTTTTTCCACTTTTAAATGATTTTTTTATATAAGTAGCCGACAAAATCACTGTCTTAAAACCTCTATTACATTCATTTTAGATGCTTTAGATGCAGGATAAAGACTTGCTAACGTACATAAGCCTATAGAGATTATAGAAATACCAACAACATATGTCAAAGTAATATCCACTGGTATTTTTGTAATGTAATAAACTTGTTTTGGTAAACTTACAATATTGTAGTGCTTTAATATATAACCTAGCGACAAACCTAAAAAATCGCCAATTACTGTACCTATAATACCTAAAATTAAACCCTGTTTTATAAAAATGTTCTTAATATTTTTTGAAGTTGCTCCCAAAGATACTAGTATTGCTATATCTTTAACTTTTTCCATAACAAGCATGGTAAGAGAATTCATTATATCAAAAGCTGCTACAATTATTATTAAAAGAAGTATTATTCCCATGGCAATCTTTTCTAATTTTAAAGCAGTAAAAAAATTTTTGTTCATTTGCGCCCAAGTAACAAAATAATAATTACTGGGCAATACATGATCTAAGAAGTTACCAACTTTATTAATATTGTAAGGATTGTATAAATTAATGTTTATAGTATTTATTTGATCGTATGTTTGCATATTTTTCCAAAGTAAATTAATAGGTATATAAGAAAAAGCCAGGTCATACTCATACATACCAGAATCAAAAATACCCGTTACAGGGGCTTCAAATGATACAGGTGAAAATCCTACAGCTGAAGGCTTAGCATAAGCAAGCGTTACTCTAACATTTTGTCCAACTGATACACCAACTGCTTTCATCAACTCTTTTCCAAGAACTATACCATTCGTATTACCTTTTATGTATTTTTCAATATATGGTTTGCTTTTAAAATCTATACCATTTAAAATAGATCCACTTGATTGACCGTTTGCGCTTATTATACACTGTTCTATTAAAGAAGAGTAAACATTTGACACTAACTTATCAGATTTTATTGTATTAATGATTTTGTTGTCTAAAGTAAATGTGCCATTAAAATTTTTAACCATTATATGAGGATTTGCCCCTATAATTTTCGATTCTAACATTTTGTCAAATCCATTCATAATACCAAGAACTAAAATAAGAGCCCCCACGCCTATTGCAATGCTAATAATTGAAAGCAAGGAAGAAAGCGATATAAGCTTTTCTTCTTTTTTTGAACTTATGTATTTTATAGCTAAAAAATTTTCGAAATTGAATTTTTTCATTGAGAAAATTTAATCTTCTTTCAACGCGTACTTTAAAACTTCTTTCATGTCTTTAACAAAATAAAATTTTACATCCTTAAGTTTGATATGTGATTGGAACTCTGATACATCTTTCTTGTTATCAAAAGGTACAATAATTTCTTTTATGCCTGCACGCAAAGCAGCTAACGTTTTTTCTTTTAGTCCTCCGATGGGTAACACTCTACCAGTAAGTGTAATTTCGCCAGTCATTGCAATATTAGATTTTACTGGCTTGTTTGTTAGAGCAGAAATCATTGCACATGCTATAGTTATGCCTGCACTTGGCCCATCTTTTGGTGTTGCACCTTCTGGTACATGTATATGGAAATCATACTTTTCATAAAATTCTTCTTCTAGGTTTAGTTCTTTATATTGGGTTCTTGCAAACGAAACAGCCGCTTGTGCCGATTCTTTAAAAACATCACCTAAAGAGCCTGTTAGGGTAAGTTTGCCACTACCTTTTAGTTTTAGAGCTTCAATAAATAATATATCTCCACCAACTGGCGTCCAAGCAAGACCTGTAGCGATGCCAACATAATCCTTATCTAATTTTTCATTACTTAAAAACCTTGGTATGCCCAAATATTTTTCTAAATTGCCAGTATTTACTTCATAAGAAGCCAATTTATCTTTTTTTGAAGATTCTACAATCTGTCTTACAATTTTTCTCAAGATAGATGTAATATTTTTTTCTAAATTCCTAACACCAGCTTCTTTGGCATAATTTTCTATAATACTTTGAATAGCTTTATCAGTAAACTTGACATTGTAACCTTCAAGGCCATGATTTTCTATCTGTTTTGGTATTATGTACTTTTTGGCAATTTTCATTTTTTCTATTGTAGTATATCCAGAGAGCCTAACAACTTCCATTCTATCTAACAGTGGTCCAGGTATCGTATCTGTAGCATTGGCTGTTGTGATAAAAAAAACTTTTGATAAGTCAAAAGGGACGCCAATATAGTGATCTTCAAACTCATAGTTTTGTTCTGGATCTAAAACTTCTAACATTGCGCTTGCAGGATCGCCTCTAAAATCACTGCCCAATTTATCAATTTCATCTAATACAAACACAGGATTGTTTGTGCCTGTTTGTTTTAAACCCTGTATTATCCTACCAGGCAATGCACCTATGTAGGTTCGTCTATGACCCCTAATTTCAGCTTCATCTCTAAGGCCACCTAATGATATTCTCCAAAGCTTTCTGTCCATAGCCCGCGCTATAGATTTCGCAAGAGAAGTTTTACCTACTCCCGGGGGCCCTATAAAACACAAAATTGGACCTTTCATATCATTTTTAATTTTCTTTACAGCTAAATATTCTAAAATTCTCTTTTTGGCATCCTCAATGTCATAATGATCCTCATTAAGTGTCTTCTCTACTAGTTTTATGTCTAATTTATCTTCTGATGAAACACTCCATGGTAGACTCACCATCCAGTCAAGGTAAGTGCGAATAACATTAGCCTCAGCGGAATCAGAATACATTTTTTCTAAGCGAGAAAGTTGTTTTAAAGATTCTTTTTTAGCCTGCTCACTCATATTGGCTGCTTCAATCTTTTGCCTTAACTCTTCTATTTCATCTGAATCTTCTTTTTCGCCCAATTCTTTTTTAACTGCTTTGAGCTGTTCTTTTAAAAAATATTCCCTCTGCGCTTTAGAAATTTCTTCTCGCGCTTCTCTTTGAATTTTAGCTTGCATATCTAGTATTTGTAATTCTCTATTCAATATACTTATAATCTTTTTTAGTCGTTCCTTTACAGATAATATTTCTATCAGCTCTTGCATTTGGTTTATCTTTAATTGCAGATTCGTAATAATTATATCTGCAAATTGCTCGCTTCTTTCGATGTTATTTGCAATTACAACAATATCATTTGGTATATTCTTGTTTAGAACAACTAATTTTTGTAGTTGATCCTTTATGGTTCTAATTAAAACTTCTACCTCAATTTCTTCATCTTGATTAGTTGGCAATTGATCTTGTAGAGGTGCAATTTCAGCCTCAAAAAATGGGCTATCTTTTATCGTTTTCGTATAATTAATAATTGAAGCCTTTTTTAAACCTTGGACTAAAATCTTTACTCTGCCGTCTGGCATTTTAAGCATTCTTAAAATTAAGCACACCGTACCTACTTTATTAATATTATCTGTGCCTGGTTCGTTTTCATCAAAGTTTTTCTGGCTTACAGCAAAAATCATTCTGTCTTTCGATAAAGCCTCATCAATTGCTTTAATAGAAAATTCTCGGCCAACCAATAATGGTGTTACCATATAGGGGAAAACAACCATATCTCTAAGCGGTACAACAGGAAGAATACTGGGTATTTCTATATCTTGATTAATTAAATTCTCGTTATTATTGCTCATAAATTAAAACCTCTCCAAAATAATCTCTAGTATGCCATTGTTATAGTTTACTTCACTCACATCTTCTATATGAAATGGCAAATCTATAAATTTCTTAAAATATCCAAAAATACGCTCTGCCCTAAAATAAGTTGCATTATTTTTTGCCTTTTTTTTCTTAAAGCCAGATATAACTAAAGATGGATAGTTTTTTTCTATTGTTAAAGTATCAATTTCCAAGTCTGGTATCTCAAGCTCAATGTAAACTTTTCCATCTTCTTCATACATATCTGCCAAAATCGAGTCCGAACTTGCATTTTTATGCAAAGCAAAAAAATAGGCAAAAAAAATCACTTTGTTAGTATTCATATCTACTTACTCTTTTTTTCTAAAACTTTTTCAAATAATGCAATATATTTACTGGTTGGGTACTTCTTTTTTAATTCATTATAAAAGCCCAAGGCTTCCTGTTTTTTACCTAAGTGGTAATAAGTGGATCCCAACAAATACAACATTTCATCGTTAAAATTCAAATCAGAAAAATGTTTTGCCATATAATCTAGCTCAATTTCAGCTGCCCTATATTTACCTAAATCATAATAAAATCTAGTGATAAATAATTGATGCCTATAAAGTTGTTTTACGCAATCAGATAAATGATCATATGCTTCGTCTTTATAAGGATTATCGGGGTACTTATCCAAAAGTGTAAGAAAATTCTCTATAGCGTTTTTAGTCGGTGTTTGATCGAGTTTGTAGCCATTCATCATTTTGTAATAGCTCATAGCAATTTTATACTGTGCCAACATAGCATCGTTTGTATTTGGGTACAGCTCTATAAATTTTTTATACTCATCTATAGCCAAAAGATAATCCTCTTCACCGTAATAAACATCACCTAAAATTAAATGCGCTTTCTTTGAATAAATGCTACCTGGATGTTGCTGATTAACCATTGATAAGCTATGCTCGGCTTCTTTATAGTTATGATTAATATAATATTGAACACCTTCATTATACCACTCATAAGCACTCTTTTCTGGCTCAGTTTTTACCAATTCTTTTGGCGCAGAACAAGAAGAAATAAGAAAAATAGTTAGAGAAAAGAATATATATGTAAATATAATTTTTCTCATCTTAACAACCCACTTTTTATGTCAAGTATTGCACCAATCATAAGCTATCTCCTTTATGATAATTCTTTTAAATTTTATATCAGTTGATAGTACATTCAATTTTTCGATAAGTGCGTTTTTGATACTCTCCATTTCTTGATGCCAAACCGAATTAAAAACACCTATAGTCAAAATACCACTTTCATAGTTCAATATAACAACATCGCGACTATCAAAGTTTAGCTGTTTAAAGGCATCCTGCGCTTTTAGCATATCTACAGCTTTTCCTAACCCAAGTTCTTTTAATACATCGAAAGTGGCCGTTGATATATCAACTAACGCCATAAATTTAAGCGTTTTCTGTTTGTTTTACATCATTTTTAATCATTATAAGGAAATCACGCTCATTTTTTTTGAGCACATTTTCTATATAAGCGCCCAGCGCAGGCAATTTTTGTGCTATTTTGGTAATTTTGTCATATTCGTTTACATATGCAAGAACGTATCTTCCTTTTTGTATGTTTTTAATTGTACTATCTAAAATGTTATAAACTTCGCTCTCGTTTTTGTCCCTTAAATCGATCTCTTTTGCTATATCAAAGCTATCACTTTTGCCGTCCATAAAAGCCTCCTATTTTTTTGCGTATTTTTTTTGAAACTTATCAACTCTCCCACCTTCATCAATAATTTTTTCTTTTCCCGTAAAAAATGGGTGACACTTGTTACATATTTGAACTTTTAGGTTTTTAATCGTTGAACGCACCTCTACCTTATTACCGCATGCACATTCTATAGTGGTTAACTCATATTTTGGATGAAAATCTTTTTTCATTAAATACCTCCCTTTTTGCTAATCGTAAAATATCATAAATCAAACATTTTATCAAGTGTACATTATTTATTTTTAGATACATAGTCTTGTATTGCTTGGTTGAGTTTTTTGATTTCATTTCTAATAGAAAAAAGAACCATTGGTAAAGCTATCCACATAAAAATACTCGCGGTCAAAAATACAATCAATACTAGTATAAAAACATCGTATATGGTTGAAGTAAAAGATTTACTTATTATTGAAATCATTTTTCACCTACCAAAACACTAAAACCACCTAAGCCAAAGCCTTCTTTAGGTTCCTCTACAATGTTTATTTTTTTATAATCACCAAAAAGTACCTGATAGGATTCTCTAAAACTAAATCCTGACCGTTTAAGTAAATCAATAATTTGTTTAGATGAAAAAAATTTGGCTTGTTTATAAAATATGCTATTTTTCTGTTTTTCTAAATAAAATTTACCTAGCTCGGTATCCAAATCAACAATACCTATTATGATTACTCCATTTGGCTTTAATATCCTATATGATTCTTTTAAGCTTTTCAGAGGATCGTTTACAAAACAAATCGTAACTGCCATTAATGCAAAATCAAAGCTGCTATCTTCAAAAGGCAAACTTTCTGCTACACCAAAAAATACCTCTATGCCATGCCTTCTTGCAATTTCTGCCATTTTTCTTGATGGTTCAACACCTATTTTAATTCCAAGTGGCAGAGCAAATCTACCGCTACCCACACCTATTTCCACACCTTTGCCTTGTTTTGGCAATGCTTTTTTCAATGCTTCTATTTCTGATAAATAAGCGTATTTATTATTTTCAAACCACTCTTCATATTCTGACGTATAATTATTAAATATTTCAATTTTACTTTTATAATCACTATAATACCTTAAAGCATCATCGATATCCAAAAAATCAAAAAATAAAAAATCCACCTCTTTGCTTTGAATAATCTTTTTAAATTGTTCTGAAGCCTTTTTGCCAATTAATACAAAATCATCAATCTTTTTTAAATCAAGTGAGCAATCTCGAATCTTTTTCTTTGAAGTTTCGCTTTCTACTATTAAATAAAATGGTGCGTCTTCAAAATTGCCATTGAATAATTGACCATCCTCATAAATGCTTAATAAAGCTTTTTTCATTTTCCACCTACTTTTTATTTTTTATTATACTATAAGATTTAAAAATCTCAAAATAATTTTTTATTTTTTTCTTGCAAATTTATAAACTTTTGATAGAATTTAAACCTGTAAGGTCAAAGTAAAAGATTGGTAAGATTCTATAGTTTTAAAATGCAAAACAAAGGTGAACGAAAACCTCAATGAAGTAAGTTACAAAAAATTTGATTGAAATGGGATTGCCTTGTTTTATTGGAAGAGTTTTAGATAATAAAATTATTATTGAAAACGAAGAATATCATCATGCGATAAACGTTAAAAGGCTTAAGTTAAACGATAGAATTGAAGTAAACGATCTAAGTGGCAACTTCTTTGTTGGAACAATCTATAAAATAGAAAAAAATTCTTTGATTGTAATAATTGAGGAAACAGTAAAAAAAATACCTTCGCGCATTAATATTACACTTTATCAGTGTCTTTTAAATAAACTATCTAAAATTGACGAGCTTATAGAATCTATATCACAACTGAATGTTACGACATTTGTGCCTGTTATGCCGACTTTTAGCTCATTAAAATCCAAAGATATTCAAAATAAAATACAAAAATGGCAAAAAATTGCCATTCAATCAATAAAACAATGCAAAAGGCTTTTCCCTGTCAACATACAGAATCCACAAAAACTTTACAACATTGATCCAATAGAAAATTTAAAAATCGTGTTTTATGAAAATGAGAAAAATAAAACACTAAAAGACATAAATATTCAAAATATTAATAGCCTTGCAATAATAATTGGACCAGAAGGAGGATTCAGCAAAGACGAAATTACCTATTTACAAAAAAAGGGTTTTATACCACTGAGTTTATCAGATAATATACTAAAAACCGAAATTGCAACTATAGTTGCACTGTCTCAAATTGAACTTAAATTTAGATAGTTTTCCAGCCATCAAGCACTAAGTATTTAAAACCAAGAACTTTATTGAGCTTTATTGTGAAATTTTCACTGTCTCCTACAAATTTATCTATATAAAAATCTATGCTGTCAATTTTGAGCAAAATATATTTATCTGGTGTTAGGGGTAATCCGATTGACACTTCAGGAATTGTTTTAACATCTATGCAGGTATTTGCAACATCATGGTATGTGTAAATTCCGATCAAACTGGACGGGTATTACGATTTTAACTGGACACCCATTACGAAATAAACTGGACAGTTTTTGTGTTT
>NZ_JBMFGQ010000006.1:0-56125 GCF_049977265.1 Desulfurella sp.
AATATTCCTTTTTTAGAAAGATTAAAAATATCAGATATTGGAATATACAAAAAGATTTTTGTAAAACCAACAGATAGTATAGAAACAGCCAAAAATTTAATGATTAAAAATTTCTTTTTTTCTTTACCTGTTGTGGAAAATGATAAATTTTTAGGTACAGTGTATTTGTATGATATTATAAGTGAAAATAATGAATCTATAGATAAATTTGTAAAAATTGGAACAGCATCGGCTACAATTTCTACGACACTTGAAGATGCATGGAAACTTATGAGTGCAAATAAAACCACATGGCTACCTGTTGTTGAAGATTCTATGTTTCTTGGCATTGTTAGTTTTGCTGATATATCTGATATTTACAGCAAAAAGCTTAAGGAATTAAATTTGGATAACAAATGAACGATTTTGTTTTTACTGGTAAAATAAGCATTAATGCGTTGTGCTCTCACAATACTTACTCAAAAAGTACATGTAATGAATGCATAAAAGCATGTCCATTTGAAGCATTAGCCATTGATTTTGATAATAATATTGTGATTGGTGACTGTATTGGATGTGGCGTGTGTTATAGTGCCTGCGAAAACGATGCTATAGAATTAAACCGAAATTTGGATATCGATATTATAAAGAATGTTACAGAGCCTTCATTTGGCTGTATTTTTGCTAAAGGTGATAACAAAATATCATGTATTTCAAGGTTAGGTGAAAATTTGATTGTGTATTTTGTATTGAAATTTGGATATATTAATATTTTTAAAGGAAATTGCGAAAAGTGCAAATTTAAAATGTCACTTGAGGTTTTTGAAAAAAATTTAAAAAAAACACAGGAAATTTTAAAAGCACTTGATATAAGTTTTGATGCAGTAAAAATTGAGCAGTCCAGTCTGGATAAACCTTTTGAGCCAAATTTTGGTATTTCCAGAAGAGATGTTTTTAAAATTAAAGAAAGAGTACCTAAAAGAGACTTTTTGATTGAGCTTATTAAAGAAAATATAAAACAAAGTGCAGAATATATTGGCACAATAAGGCTTTCAATAAATGAGATTTGTGATTTTTGTTCAATTTGTGAGTCAGTTTGTCCAAAAGGTGCAATTATTATAGAAAAACGCGAAACTGCTGCTATTTACTTTAACCCATCGCTGTGCAGTGCTTGTAAAAATTGCATTGATGCATGTCCAAAAAATGCTATTACTGCAAAAAAAGCTTTTGTAGAAGATTTAATACCAAAAGCATTAAAGCTTTTTGAAAAACCTAAAAAAATTTGTTCTTGTGGCAATGTTTACTATACTGATGAAGAAATTTGCCCAGAGTGCGAGATAAAAAATAAAAAAAGACAGGAATTGCTAAGCTACATAAAGGATTTATTTTGATAATTGTTTGGGTTCTTTGTTTACTTTATATAAAACCATCGTAGGAAAATTATCAAAGACTAACTCAAAATACTCTGGATCATAGTTTCTTAAAATATACATTTGGTTAAACATTGAGTAAAATGGTTGTCTTTGCAGAATGTAAACATTTATTTTTGAGTTTTTAAGATAAACTACATCAATATACAAACTGCCACTATCAAGACTTTTAATAGTTAGTTTTTTGTCTTTATAAATGGCAAGCGTATTTATATTAAGTTTTAAAGATGGGGTTTTTAAGTACATTTTTTTTATATTTATTTCATTTAGTCCACAGAAAACTGTATCTTCTGATTTTTTTTTGCAATCTCCAAGTTGACCAATAGGCTCAAAAATACCTTTTTTCTTTTTAAAGTCCCATGTGCCAAAATAGTTTATCCAACCAAATTTGCCAATTTCATCACCAGTAAATGCAAAGTATGTAGGCCTTTTAAGTGGCGCGTTAAACTTTCCTTCAAATATTTTGTCTCTAATTTCCTGAGGTGTGTTTTTTTCTTTTAGTAATTTTTCTATGCCTGTATTGCCAATATTTGATATAGCACTTATTGTATTGTACGCAATTTCTGGGTTTGAATCAGAATAACTTGTAGCTATAAAGTAAGTTTTTGGGTATATCTGTGATTGCCCATCGTGAAAAGTGGCTCTATTTGCAAGAAATTCTATAGCAGTACCGTAATCCCACCATGTCCAGATTACAGACGACTTTGGCGTAATTTTATTCAAATTAACGAAATCTGCATAAAGCTGTGGAGTAATTTTAGGTTCTGCAATTACTATGTTTGGTGCAAGAGGAATTATTGTCAATACAATAGCCATAATACTTGCAACAACATTTTTTACATTATTGATTTTTTTTATATTCAATTTTACTAACATATCAAACAAATAACCAAACCCTAATCCTAAAAAAGGCGCAAGATACATAGCAAATCTTTCAGCACCTTTAAAAGACATCAAACCTATAAAAAATAATGGTAAAAAAACCATGAATTTTCTAAAATTCATTATTAAAAACAGTGCCAAACCAACAAGTGATGCCAAAAAAACTATAAAATTTCCACTTGTTAGCTGTGATAGATAATGTAAATTAACGCGTGCGGCTTCTGCGATAGATACAAATACATTTGGAAAAACGCCCATTGTAGGTTTAAAGAAATCAATCAAATAAACATTAATTAAAAAAATAGCATTGTGTATACCCATATATAGTATGATTGGGTTTGTGCTTATTAGAAAAAGAATAATTTCTTTCCAGCGTTTTTTATAAACATTTGGGTCAAATATATGAAAAAACTTATCAGTTTTTTGAGTAAAACCGAACGAGAGTATATACACAATGGCAAACGCTAATATTATACCTTCGTGCATATACCACCAGTAATAAAGTTGCGCAAAAATACCAGCTATAATTGCATAAAGGTAGCTTTTTTTAGGTTGCCTAAACTGGCTTAAATACAAAAAATATCCAATTGCCAGTGGAAAAAATAAATTCATACAATCTGGCCTTAGTCTTGCAATTAATGTTCGTGCTATATAAATTAAAGACAAAACACCTGTAATAGAAGAGCTGAAAGCTGCCAAAGGATAGCCCAAATCCATTAGATAAAAAACAAGCGGTATAACAAAAAGTACTGCAAGTATAGGTACCATATAAACAGACAAATTTTGAATTGAAACATGTAGTAATTTTGAAAGTTCAGCACTTAAAAAGCTTATCATAAAAATTACAGGCGGAAATGTAGCTATTTTATCTGGATAGAATCTTAGAGGATCTTGCTTTAACGGTTTATATAAGCCTTCATTAAAAGCTTTTGCATAGTAAGAATAGTAGAATGCATCGTATTCAGTATATAATGCATTCCCTTTGTAGTAGTATTTGGAAGGGTTCTGGTTCCAAACATACAAACTATAGAACCTGTATGCAAGACCAAGTGAAATGGCTATACATATTATTAAAAGCGAAATTAAAACTTTTTTTCTACTCAACTTAAACTTCCTAAAAAAACTTATTGCATTTTATATGATAATTGTATAAAAATCAATTATGTTTTATGATTGCGTGGTAGTTGGGGCAGGACCAGCTGGGTCGACTGCTGCTAAAATTTTATCCAGTTTTGGCTACAGGGTTCTGATAATTGATTCAAAGATTTTCCCGCGAGAAAAATTATGTGGTGGATGCGTATCGGCAAAAATAATTGATTATATACCCCAGATAAATAGTTTGGCAAAAGCCAGTACAAATAAAGCCATCTTAAGCTACAAAAAAACCGCTTGTTTGGAAATAGAATCGAAAGAGCCCTTTGCGTACTTTGTTGAAAGAAAGACTTTTGATAAATATTTGCTTGATAGTGCACTTGAAAAAGGTTGCTTTTTTAGAAACGAAAGATTATTATCTTTGAACTATAATGATTCTAGCATTGAAATTTATACTGACACTAATAAATATAAAGCAAAATACTTAATTGGGGCAGATGGAGCAAATTCAATAGTTAGAAAAATTTTACACATAAAGCCAAAATTTTTAGTAAAAACCCTACAGGTAGAAACAATTTATCACAATGATTCTAATGTCAATATTGACATAGGTTTTAAAGGATTAAATTATTACTGGAATTTTCCTCAAAATGGTGTTTGGGGTATTGCTTCAATAAAAAAAAATATTAATAAACTTTTTTTTAAGTACTATGGAAACGACATGCTTATCAATCCAAAAGGCTATTTTATTCCAATAGCTTTTTCCAAAAAAAATTTAGGTAAAAAAAATATACTGCTTGTTGGCGATGCTGCATGTTTGGCAGACCCTTTTAGTCTAGAAGGTATATACAATGCAATTTTTAGTGCACATCTGGCTGCTGCTTCTATTTTAAGTTATCCTAAAAACCCTTATCAGGCTTATAGCGCTTTAGCTGATAAAATTTTAGAAGAAAATAAATATAGCTACTTTATATCAAAAATTGTTTTAAATTTTCCATATTTCTCTTTTTTTCAATTGTCAAAGGGTAATGAAAATGCTTTAGCTGATTATTTGACTGGTAAAAAAAGCTCCAGAGAATTATTCTGGTTACTTTTAAAAAGCTTTTATAAAAAAACGATTAAATAACAATTGACTTTTTTTTTTAAATTTGGTAACCTATCGCAGATTTTCGGTAGGGAGGTGCGCGTGATAAGCGTTAATTTGGTTTGGCAGTTTATACTGGCTCAAATGTTTGGTTTTATCATTTTGTTGTTCATCTTAAACGCTCTTTTGTATAAGCCTGTGCTTGAAATTATACGAAAAAGACAGGATTTTGTCTCAAATCTTTTATCTGAGGCCCAAAAACTAAAAGAAAAAGAAAAGTTAAAACTTGAACAATACAATCAAGAAAAATTAAATGCCGAAGAAGAAGGCAAAAAGATTTTCAACGCTATGTTTAATGAAGCAAAAAAGATAAAAGAAGAAAAGCTTGCTCAAATTAATGAGCTTTTTAGAAAAGAGCAATCTGAGTTTTCCAACCAGGTGGAACAAGATATCCAAAAAGAAGCTTTGAATATTGAAATGATCACTAACCAAATATCAGGCCTTTTATTAAAAAATATTGTAAAGAGTGAGGGCTGATTTATGAAGTTTATTTATTCTTTGTTGATTTTAATTTTTGCCCCCACTTTAGCCTTTGCAAGTAGCTCTGAAGCTAGCGCACACATGCTTTGGCGTGTGGTGGACTTTGTAATTTTTGCTTCTCTAATAGTTTATTTTGTAAAAAAACCCATTGTAAATTATTTTAAAAATCGAAAAAAGCAGGTCTTTCAAGAGGTAGAAGATGCCAAGGCGGCAAATCAAGAAGCCAGGAATACGCTAGATGAAGTTCAAAAAAAACTATCTGCGCTCTCAAGCGAAATAGACAATATTATAAAGATTTACAGACAAATGGGTGAGAAGGAAAAAGAAGATTATGCTAACGCAGCAAAAGATTTAGAAGAAATCTTTAAAAAACGCCTTGAGCAAGAAAAAGCTATGATTCTAAATAAGGCCTACAAAAACTTTATTAACCAGATTATATCCAGAGCAATTTTAAAAGCAAAAGAACAGTTTTCATCTTTGAACGAGTCAGATTTAAGAAGCATCAACCAAAGGTACTTTGAGTCTTTAGGGGTTAAGTATGATAAATAAAGTTATTTCCTTGAGATACGCAAGGGCATTAGAAAAGGTTTGCAAAGATGAGTCTATAAGTATGGATTTAGCTTATGAGACCCTAAGTAATGTTTGTTTGATTCTAAAAGAAAACGAAAAATTATTCGAGCTTTTAAAGGTTTCCATCTACCCTTTAGAAAACAAACTAGACATACTAAGGAATATTTGTGATGGGGTGATTTATAACTTGCTTTCGTTTATGGCATTAAATGGCCGCATAGAATTTGTTTTTGATGTTCTTGATAGTTTTAGTGAAATTATGATGCAAAATCAAAACAAAGCCAAAGCCAGAGTAATTAGTGCACTTGAGCTTATAGAAAGCGAAAAGAGTACGTTATCTAATATCTTTTCCAGAATTGCGCTCAAGACATTAGAGTTTGAGTATATTATCGATAAAAACCTAATAGGCGGCATTGTAGTAGAAATTGAAGGCAAAGTCTATGATGGAAGCATAAAAACCTATCTTACAAATATAAGCAATAGACTAAATAATTTGAATATTTCTCAAGGAGGAAATGGATGAATATCAAACCTAGTGAAATTAGTGAAATAATCGCTAAAGAAATAGAACAAGCCAAAGATTTTGTTGAAGTTAGCGAAGTTGGTAAAGTATTAAGCGTTGGTGACGGTATCGCGCGTATATATGGTTTAAAAAATGTCATGGCCAACGAGCTTATAGAGTTCCAGAATGGCGTCGTTGGAATGGCACTAAATTTAGAAGAAGATAATGTAGGTGCTGTTATATTAGGTGAAGATACGGGAATCAAAGAAGGTGACTCGGTTAAGCGAACAGGTAAGATTACACAGGTACCAGTTGGCGAGGCGCTTGTAGGTAGGGTGGTAGATGCCTTAGGAAACCCTATAGACGGTATGGGGCCAATTAATACACAAAGCTATAGACGTATAGAAATTAAAGCCCCAGGTATCGTAAAAAGACAGCCTGTTAAAGAACCATTGCAAACAGGCATCAAAGCAATAGATACAATGATACCAATCGGTAGAGGTCAAAGGGAGCTTATAATAGGCGACAGGCAGGTAGGAAAAACCCAGATAGCCCTTGATACCATCGTTAACCAAAAAGGTGAAAATGTTCATTGCATATACGTAGCTATTGGACAGAAGCGCTCTACTATAGCTAGAATCAAAAAGCAATTAGAAGATTTAGGCGCTATGGAGTACACCACAATTGTGGCGGCAACTGCATCAGACCCAGCTCCACTTCAGTACCTGGCCCCATATGCGGGTGTTACAATGGGTGAGTATTTCAGGGATAATGGCCAACATGCATTGCTAATCTATGATGACTTAAGCAAGCATGCTCAGGCTTACAGGCAAATGTCTTTACTTCTTAGAAGACCACCGGGCAGGGAAGCATACCCAGGCGATGTATTTTACCTTCACTCAAGGCTGCTTGAGAGAGCTGCAAAATTATCAGATGAATTGGGCGGAGGCTCACTAACGGCGCTTCCAATAATTGAAACGCAGGCAGGCGATATTTCAGCTTACATTCCAACAAATGTTATATCTATTACAGACGGTCAGATATTCCTTGAAGCAGATTTATTTTACGCAGGTATTAGACCTGCTGTTAACGTAGGATTGTCTGTATCAAGGGTAGGTGGCTCAGCCCAGGTTAAAGCTATGAAACAGGTGGCTGGCATGCTTAGGTTATCTCTTGCACAATACAGAGAATTGGCTGCGTTTGCTCAATTTGGTAGCGACCTTGATAAAGTTACGCTCCAACAGCTTAACAGGGGATCAAAACTTGCCGAGGTACTAAAGCAGCCACCATTCGCCCCGCTGCCTGTGTATAAGCAGATCCTTATTGTGTATGCAGGAAATAATGGTTATCTGGATGATATGCCAAACAAAGCTTTAAAAAAATATGAAGAAGAAGTGTACAAATTTATGGAAACCAAATACCCAAACATATTTCAGGAAATAAAAGAAAAAAAAGTTATTGGCGACGAATTGAAGTCCAAAATAGATAAAGCCTTAGAAGAATTTAAAGCTATATTTAAGGCTTGAGGTTAGATTATGCCAAGTTCAAGGGATATAAAAAGAAAAATAAGCAGCATAGGTAAAACACAGCAAATAACCAAAGCTATGAAAATGGTGGCGGCCGCAAAACTCAGGAAAGTTCAGCAAACCGCTTTGCAGTTTAGGCCATACATGGAAAAATTCGAAGAAGTCATAAAATACCTCTCAGAATACACACCGCCGCAGGATAATAAATTTCTTTTCTTAAGAGATGTAAAAACTGCAGAAATTGTTGTGGTGGCATCAGATAAGGGTCTATGTGGTGGTTTTAACCACAACATTACAAAAGAAACCGAAGCTTTAGTAAAAAGTTTATCGAGCAAAAATATATCAGTGTCTATAACAGTAATAGGCAAAAAGATACACGATTACTTTCATTTTAAAGGCATTGAAATAAAACACTTCTATACTGGTATATTAAAAAATGAGGCAAAATTCAACGATGCAAAAAAAATAATGAGCATAGCCATTGAAGATTTTATAGATGAAAAGACAGATGAAGTCTATATTATATACAACAAATTTGTGAATATGCTTATTCAAAAACCAACAGTCAAAAAAGTTTTACCCATTAGCTTTGAAGAGGAAGACGGTTCAAAGCAAAAGTATGAGAAATTTACATTTGAGCCCTCAAAAGAAGCTGTTTTAGAAAAATTATTGTTAAAATACGTCCATATGTCGCTTTACGATAGTTTCCTGGAGTCACTGGCTGGTGAGTATGCAGCTAGAATGCTTGCTATGGAAGCAGCTACCAAGAATGCACAGGATATGATAAAAAAACTAACGCTTTTCTACAATAAAGCGCGCCAAGCGGCTATTACAAAAGAATTGATAGAAATTACAACAAGCATTGAGGCAATGAAATAAAAAAAAAGGAGTTAAAGGTATGAATAAAGGCAAAATTATTCAGGTTTTAGGTGCAGTAGTGGATGTTGAATTCAAAGAAGGGCAGGTACCTTCAATCTATAATGCATTAGTTGTAAAAAAAGAATACATCGAAAATGCTGCCTCTGATCTTATATTAGAAGTTGCTCAAGACTTAGGTGAAAACAGAGTTAGAACAATAGCTATGGATTCTACAGATGGTCTTGTTAGAGGAACAGAGGTTATTGATACAGAAAACTATATAGCAGCTCCGGTGGGCAAAGAAGTGCTTGGTAGAATCATTAATGTTGTTGGTGAGCCAGTAGATGAGCTTGGAGCCGTAGATGCAAAAGAGAAATGGCCTATCCATAGGGATTCACCACCGCTTGAAGAGCAGGCTACAACCAGCGAGATGTTTGAAACGGGTATCAAAGTCATAGATTTGTTATGCCCATACGCAAAAGGCGGCAAGACTGGTTTGTTCGGCGGAGCTGGCGTTGGCAAAACAGTTCTTATTATGGAGCTTATTAACAATGTTGCTATGCAGCATGGCGGTTATTCGGTGTTTTGCGGTGTTGGTGAGAGAACAAGGGAAGGAAACGATCTGTGGAATGAAATGAAAGAATCAGGTGTTTTAAAAAATGCCGCATTAGTTTATGGCCAGATGAACGAACCACCTGGCGCAAGAGCGCGTGTAGGTTTAACGGGACTTACAATAGCAGAGTATTTTAGAGATATAAGCAAACTTGATATACTTCTTTTTATAGACAACATATTCAGGTTTACACAAGCAGGTAGTGAAGTTTCTGCACTTTTGGGCAGAATACCTTCTGCCGTTGGTTATCAGCCGACACTTGGTACAGATATGGGCGAGCTTCAAGAACGCATTACTTCTACGAAAAATGGATCTATTACTTCTGTGCAAGCCGTATATGTGCCAGCAGATGACTTGACAGACCCAGCTCCTGCTACAACATTTTCTCACCTTGACGCTACAACAGTTCTTTCAAGGCGTCTTACCGAGCTTGGCATATATCCTGCAGTTGACCCGTTGGATTCTACATCCAGGATTCTTGACCCGTATGTTCTTGGTGAAGAGCATTATGCAGTAGCAAGAAACGTTCAGGAAATACTTCAAAGATACAAAGAATTACAGGATATTATAGCCATTCTTGGTATGGAAGAGTTATCAGAAGAGGATAAGCTTATAGTTACAAGGGCTAGAAAAATTCAAAGATTTTTATCTCAACCTTTCTTTGTTGCCGAACAATTTACTGGCATGAAAGGCAAGTATGTCAAGATACAAGATACAATAAGGAGTTTTAAAGGTATTATAGACGGTTTGTACGATGAACTTCCAGAACAAGCGTTCTATCTTGTGGGCACTATTGAAGATGCTATGGAAAAAGCAAAAACTTTAAAGGGGTAATTATGGATAAAATACACTGCACAATAGTAACACCCGAAAAAATCATAGCAAACAAAGAAATAGATCAAGTTATAGCCCCAGGCGCAAGCGGTGAGTTTGGCATTTTGCCAAACCATATGCCTTTTATTAGCATGCTAGACATTGGTACCATCAGACTTATATACGAAAACGTGCAGGACAAGTATGTGATAGGAGGTGGTTATTTAGAGTTTGACGATAACACAGCAAATATTCTTTGTGATGAAGTATTTACAAAAGACAATATCACCAAAGAAGAAGCTTTAAAAACAATAACAGAGTTAGAATCAAAACTAAAAGAAGAAAAACCTAACACAAAAGAGTATGACGAAATTTATAAGGATTTAACTAAGTACAAAGATATATTAGATGTATTATTTGAAGGAGAAAAATAATGTCTTCAAGCATTGGCTTTGAGCATATCGGTGCTATTGCGATTATTGTTTTGGGTGTATTGCTATTGATGTCAATAATATCTTGGACTATAATGATCTACAAATGGATTCAGCTTTCATCATTAAAAACTAGAAACAATGTTTTTTTAGAAAGATTTATTGATGGTGAAAGCGAGAGCACATTAAACAGCTTTGCCCGCATAAATGAGTCTTTAAATGCTAAAGTATTTATGTTAAGCAAGCAGTCTTTGTCTGTTTCAAAAGCCTACCTGACAAAAGAGGTTGCTCATTTAGAAAGAGGCTTTAGTATTTTAGCATCTGTAGGTTCAACCGCACCTTTTATTGGATTGTTTGGTACAATTTGGGGAATCATAAATGCTTTTAGAAGCATTGGTTTATCGGATTCTACCAGTATAAGTGTTGTTGCACCAGGCATATCTGAAGCACTAATAACAACTGCAGCAGGAATATTTGTAGCAGTAATCGCTGTAATTGGGTATAACTTGCTTTATTCTTTATATACGTCTATTATCAGAGAAGCTGAAAATTTTCTTGAGGCAATAAAATGAAGTTTAATGGTTCTAAGGGTATTTTTTCTGATATTAATATAACACCATTAGTTGATGTAATGTTAGTATTGCTTGTAATTTTTATGGTTACAACGCCAATGTTGGTCAAAGGTATAAAAGTTAATTTGCCAAAGACACATTCAGGCACCACCAACATTACAAAAAAAGACTTGATTGTCAGCATAGACGAACAAGGCAGAATATTCCTTAATAAACAGCAGGTAAGCTTGAATGACTTAAGAAAAGCATTCGAGGAAAATCATGGCAATGAAGTTGTGATAGAAGCAGATAGAGCTATTGAATATGGCACAGTAGTGCACATTATTGATATAGCTAAACAAAGCGGTATAGAAAAAGTAGGTCTTGCAACTACGAATAAATCAAATAAAACATAAATGAAATTAGTAAGTTTTCTAATGTCATTGATCATACATTTAGTAATTATAGGATTATTATTTTTACTATTTAGAAATATTCAAACGCACACAATGCCAACTTATACTGTTAGCCTATTAACGCCAGGGCAAGGTATGGCTGGCCATCAAAATACCATTGAGCCATTGACTACTCATCCTAAGGAAATACCTTCACCTCAAACAACTCTCCCGCCAAGAATTAATCATGAAGTTAAAAAAGTACAACAAGAAGTACCTCAAAAAAAGGAAATTGCAAAGCCAGAACCAAAAAAAATAGAACAAAAACCGTCTATAGAACCAAAAAAAATTGAAAAAACTATTGAGAAAACAAAAACTAGTAGTCAAGAAGAAGTTCAAAAAAATATCAAAAACAAAATTCAACAACTCAAAGCAAAGTCATTACAAGAAAAGATTACACAATTGAAAGAAGCTATGCTTGAAAATAAAATTAGAGAAATAGCTCAACAATTAAAAGAAAATTCACAAACTCAATCTGGCATAGGCAACATTAGGGCTCAAGGTAGCGGAGTTGGCAATCAAGATAAGCTATTTTCTGATTATTTATCGGTTGTCCAGGGTATAATACATTCTAATTGGTTTGTAGATCAAAACTTATTACCTAATAACAAGCTTGTAACGCGTGTTAAAATTACTATTTCTTCAAATGGAAAAATTATTGGTACAAGTATTGTAAAATCAAGTGGGAATCTTTATTTTGATAGAACTGTAATTAACGCAATAAACAGCTCAACACTTCCACCAGTTCCACAGCGTTATTTAAATACTCATAACACTCTTGACTTAATTTTAAATTTCTTTATAAGAGAATAAAGGAGGATTTGTAAAATGAAAAAAATTATACTTATAATTTCAATTTTAATGTTCGGGTTTGGTATTTCATATGCACAAAATTATGAGCTTAATATTACAAACCCAAATTTTCAAAAAATTATAATAAATGTATACAATTTAGAATCTTCTAATCCTGCTTTAGCTTTAGAGGTAAAAAAAGTAATAATACGTGATTTGAATATGAGTGGATTTTATCAAGCAAATGATATTAATTCAACGCTAAATAATCCAGCAGATGTTAGTGGATGTAATTATGCAATTTATGGTAACGTGGAAGGAAATTCTGATAATGTAAGCTTATTAGCTAAAGTTTATAATGTCACCAACCAAAAATTAGTGATTAATGCTAAAATAACTTCTAATAACTACGCATGGGCTTCACATAAATTAGTGGATAATTTTATGTTATACGATACAGGCATATATGGACCGTTTGAGAGCAAAATTATATTTTCAGCTGGCAACAATAAAGTAAAAAATTTGTACATCGCAGATTTTGATGGTGAGAATATTCATCAAATTACGCACTACAATACTAATTTGTTGCTTCCAATGTGGGTGAATAATAATGAAATAAGTTTTACTGGTTACATTAATAAACATCCTGGTGTATATTTATTAAATTTATCAAATGGACATTTAAAAAATCTGTATTCCGCTTCAGATTTTAGTGAAAATGCAACTTATTACAAGGATGGGTTATTTGCAGTATCAATTAATAAAAATTCTAATATTAATATTTATTTGGTGAATAAGTCTGGACAAATAGATAAACAATTGACAAATAATAACGGCATTACAATATCACCTTATTTTGCTCCAGATTTATCAAAAATGATTTATGTTTCAAATTCTGAAGGTTCACCTCAAATATACTCTTTAGATTTAGGCTTGGGTGTTTCAACAAGACTAACCTATAATTGTGCAAATTCACAAACACCTGCTGTATCACCTGATGGCACGAAAATTGCTTACATTTGTGCAGGTTCAAATTTTGCTTTAAATATTATCGGTGTAAATGGTGGCAATAATGAAAATATAATTAGCTCTTATTATCTTGATTCACCTAGTTGGTCATATGATAACAGATATGTGGCAGTGTACGGTAGTATTGATTCTAAAGAAGGAATATATATAATTAATACAATAAATGGTAATTTTTCACTTGCAATTGGGGCTAATAAGTTGTATCCTAGCTTTGGTGGTTTAGATATCAGTAAAAAATTAAATTAAGGAGGTATTTGTTATGAAAAAGACTTATCTTTCACTTGCAGCAATTGTTAGTGCATCGTTTTTAGCTTACAGTTGTAGTTGTACAACACCAAAAAAACCTGTTGCTGAAGCTCCAGCACCAGTAAAACAAGAGGTTCAGCAACAAGCACCAGCACCAGCGCCAGTGGCTCAACCACAGGTTAATGAAGAAGAAATGCTAAAGGAAATTTTCCAACGCATTCACTTTAACTTTAACAGAGCTAATCTAACTCATGTTGACAAATGGGGTATAAACCAAGATGTACCAAAAGTGCTAGATGGTATAGCTAGCTATATGGCTAAAGAACCAAATATTAAAATCAAGATTGAAGGAAACTGCGACGAGCGTGGGACTGAGGCTTATAACCTGGCTTTAGGCCAAAGAAGGGCAGATTCGGCTAAAAATTATCTGGTTATGCATGGTATATCAGCAGATAGAATTGAGACACTAAGCAATGGTAAATTAAAACCTGTAGATCCAGCAAATAATGAATATGCTTGGGCAAAAAATAGAAACGACCAGTTTATAATTTTATCAAAATAATATTTAGGGTTAGACTATGAAAAAAGTCTTGGTAGCTTTGGTTATTGGATTAAGTTTATCAGGTAGTGCTTTTGCTCAAGAAAATCCATATAGTTCTCAATTGGATCAAATATCAAAAAATTCGCAGGATATTAAAACGCTTCAGTCAAATCAAGCAAGTTTATATCTTAAGATTGAAGATTTGCTTGTTAAGTATGGTGAACTGAAAGGTAGAATAGATGATTTAGCCAGAAAAATAGAAAGTATTCAAACAAATAGTGGTGCTTCGCCTGAGATTAAAGAACAACTGAATAAACTTCAAGCAGAGGTAAACGCATTAAAACAGCAGACTTCTCCTCAAGCTTCACAATCTTCGCAAGAAAGTGTTGCTAAATCAGCTGTGGTTTCACCAGAAGAATCAGATTTTAAAAAAGCAAAAGCTTTATTTGATGCTAAGGAATATAATCAAGCTATCAAGGCTTTTACGGCTTTCCAAGCAACTTATAAAAATTCTAAGTTAAATGATCAGGCTTTATATTATATTGCTGATAGCTACTACAATCTAAAGATTTATGATAAAGCTATAATAAATTTTGATCAGATTGTTAACACATATCCAAAGAGTCAGCTCGTTAAGAAAGCTATGCTAAAAGAAGGTTTGTCGTTTATCAATCTTGGAGATAAAATTGATGGTCGTTTTTTGTTAGAAAAAGTTATAAAATTGTATCCAAACTCACCTGAAGCAAAACAGGCAAAAGTATATTTAGATAAAACTAAATGATAGAAACAATTAATTCTCCGAATGATTTAAAAAAAGTAAAGCTAAAAGATTTAACTGTTATTGCCGATCAAATAAGAAATATAATAATAGATGTTACATCAAAAAATGGTGGACATTTAGCATCTTCTTTGGGTGCAATTGAGCTTACGCTTGCCTTACACTATGTATTTAATACACCAAAGGATAAAATCGTTTGGGATGTTGGACATCAAGCATATGCTCATAAAATTATTACAGGCAGAAGAGAACAATTTAGAACTTTAAGGACTTATGGTGGACTAAGCGGTTTTCCAAAGATTACGGAAAGCGAGTACGATACTTTTAACGTAGGTCATGCAAGTACTGCAATATCAGCTGCTTTGGGTATGACTACCGCCAAAGATCTTCTAAATACTAAAGAAAAAGTTATAGCTGTTATTGGTGATGGAGCACTAACTAGTGGAATCACTTTTGAAGCATTAAATAATTCAGGTGAACTTGATAAAGATTTAATAGTTGTTTTAAATGATAATAAAATGTCTATCTCTAAATCTTTGGGTGCTATATCAACATATCTAACAAAGAGATTAACTGGTCCTACGTATAATACTTTACGAAGAGAGATAGAAAGGGCCATTAAAGGTTTTCCTGTTTTAAATGAGCCTGCTTTAAAACTTGCAAAAAAGATAGAGGAATCTTTTAAATTTTTTTCACCTGGTTTACTTTTTGAAGAGTTTGGTTTTAAATATTTTGGTCCTGTTGACGGTGAAAACATTGAGGATCTTGTAACCATATTTGAAAATGTTAAGAATCTAAGAGGCCCTGTATTTGTTCATGTACTTACAAAAAAAGGCAAAGGTTATAAATTTGCAGAAGAAAATCCTTCTAAATTCCATGGTATTGGTCCTTTTGATGTTTCAACTGGCCAAACTTTAGAAAAAGCCAAAAGTCCAAGTTATTCTTCAGTTTTTGGTAATAGTATAATTGATATTATGAAGGATAAACCAAAAGTAGTTGCCATTAGTGCAGCTATGCTTATAGGTACTGGCCTTGAAAAAGCCAAGAATTTATTTCCAGAGAGAGTATTTGATGTGGGTATTGCTGAGCAACACGCTGTGACTTTTGCGGGCGGTCTTGCAATATCGGGTATAAAACCTATTGTTGCTATTTATTCAACTTTCCTTCAGCGAGCATATGATCAGATTATTCATGATATTGCACTCCAAAAATTAAACGTAGTTTTTGCGATAGACAGGGCTGGTGTAGTGGGTGACGATGGCGAAACGCATCAAGGTATTTTTGATATTTCTTATTTAAATTTAGTGCCTAATATGATTATTACTGCGCCAAAAGACGCAAGAGAACTTGACGCATTATTAAGATTTTCAGTTGATAATGATTTTGGTCCATTTTCTATAAGGTATCCGAGGGGTGAATCTGTTGATTTTGGCGAACAATTTATTGATACAATAGAGTTTGGTAAATGGCAAGTTTTGAATGATACTGAATCTTGCGATATTTGCATTATTTCGTATGGTAATTGTGTAAAATACTCTATGCAATCTATACCAATATTGCAGGAAAAAGAAATAAACCCATTTATCGTAAATGCAAGGTTTATTAAACCATTTGATGATAAAATGTTTAATGAGATATTAAATCGATTTAAGAATATTATAATCATGGAAGAAAACACATATATTGGTTCATTAGGTCAAAATCTAATAACTTATGCTTATACACACTATGAAAATCATAAATCAAAAATAGAGCATATTGCACTACCTGATGCTTTTTTAGAGCAGGGCGAGTCAGAATTTCTTAGAAAAAAGTACAGTTTGTCTTGTGATAATCTTATCAATAAAGTTTATACTCTTCTAGGAAGATAGGCTTTTCTATTGTAATATAAGTTTTAGAATTATATTTTGCTTCAACAATACATACTTTTGAAATTTTATTTTTATTACCGTAAACTAGTTGGATTGTTTTTACACCAAATTTATTTGTGTCTAAAATATTCAAAAGTTCAAAAAGCCTGGTAGTATGAAAGGAGAGACGTAAAGTGGCATTATGTTTTATTTTACGTCTTATATTTTTAATTATTTCTAATAATGGTATACTTTCAAATTTTTGAGTTTCATATTTTTTTGATAAGCGAAAACTTGATTTTGTGTAATATGGAGGATTGCTAACAACTAAATCTAAAAAATTGTTTGGTAAATTTTCAATACTATGAGTTACAAAAATATTATTGACATTGTTAATTCTTATATTTTCGTTAAGAATATCAATATATTCCAGGTTGTTTTCCACTGCATATATTTTTTCTATTGAAGTTTTTTTTGCTAACAAGATGGAAATAATACCACAGCCACTTCCAATGTCAGCTGCAACTTTACAATGCTTTTGTATATCAAGATTAGCCAAAAAGAATGGTTCAAAGCTAAATCTATAGCCAACTTTTGGCTGATAGACTTTTATAGTTTTGAAGTCACAAAGTTCAAGCTCCATCATTGCAGCTTGCTTAACTTTTTTTCCCATTCCCAAGCAGTCTGTATAATGTAGTTCAAACTATCATATTTAGGAACCCACTTTAGTAATTCTTTAATTTTTGTATTATCCGCAACAAGAAATGGCGGGTCGCCTTCTCTTCTTTGAACTGTAACTACTTTAAAGTCTATATTTGTGATTTCTTTAGCCTTCATTATAACTTCTTGAACAGAATATCCAGTACCATAACCAATATTGAATATTTCATTCTTTATGTTGTAATTAAGCGCTCTAAGTGCAGATAGATGAGCTTGAGCTAAATCATCAACATGAATATAATCTCTTATGCATGTACCATCTGGTGTGGGGTAATTAGCACCATAGATTTCTAATTTATCAAATTCTCCCTTAGCTGTTTTCAAAGCTCTTGTTATAAGATGAGTTGCGTACTTGTAGGCTTGACCTATTAACGAGTTGCTATCGGCTCCTGCAGCATTAAAATACCTAAGCGATATATATTCTATTTGATTTGCATGTGCCATATCTGATAGAATTTTTTCTATCATTAATTTTGTCTGTCCATACGGGTTAATTGGTAAAGTTATATTAATTTCTTTAACAGGTTGGTTGCTTTGTGGTATACCATAAACTGCAGCACTAGAAGAAAAAACAATTTTATTAACATTGTTTTCTATCATAGCATTGAGCAAATTTATAGTGTTTTTTAGATTATTCGAATAATATAACAATGGATTTAAAACAGATTCTCCAACTTGTATAGATGCGGCAAAATGTATAACAGCATCTGGTTTAAACAGTGAAATAGCTTTTTTTATAGTACCATAATCAGACAAATCGCCAATAAATAATTGACTCCCAAGCAACGCCCACTCATGCCCAGTTGATAAATTATCAAACGTGAGTGTTTCTATACCTTCTTCTCTTAGGGCTTTGAGTGTATGTGAGCCAATATATCCAGCTCCGCCAGTAACCAAAACTTTCATTCTACACCTTATTATTTTTGTTTAGTTGACATAATGTAAATTATGCGAAGTTAAATCGCATTTCAACCAATTTTAAATAGAACCAACTGAGGGACTCAAATAACCTAAATTTTCAAGAATTTCCATCTCATGCTTTGGTGAGCCTATTAGCGCAAAAGATTTTTTATCTTGAAGCAAATTTGATACAAGTCTATAGTTTAAATTATGGCCTGATTTATATGCAATATAGTGAGCTTTTAAATCATAATTTAAAATTGACAAATCACCAATTGCGTCAAGTATTTTATGTCTTACAAATTCATTTTCATATCTTAATGGGTCTTCATTTATAATACCGTAATCATCTACCACAACGGCATTATCTAAGCTACCTCCCAACGCCAGATTGTTTTGCTGCATATATTCAATATCCCTTAAAAAACAAAAAGTTCTTGCTTTACTAATTTCTTTTATAAAACTTTGTTCGTTTACCTCGATCTCGTATTTTTGTTTATTGATAAAAGTACCGTCAAAAGAGATAGCATAGCTAATTTTGAATTTTCTGCAAGGTAAAAGTGCAACAAATTTGCCATTATCTTTGATTTTTATAGGTTTTGTTACAAGAAGAACTTTTTTGTAATGTTTTTGCTCAACAAACGATGCATTTCTTAATAGATACACCCAAGACGCACTTGAGCCATCAAGTATAGGCACTTCTTCGTTGTCTATTCTAATAATACAATTATCTATGTTCATTGCGTATAGGCTGGCAAGTAAATGCTCAACAGTTTTGACATACACGCCGTCTATGCCTAATGTAGTTGATAAAGTTGTGTCTACAACATTACTCTGATTGGCTTGAATAAACAGATTTATATCTGTTCTGTGAAAAACAATACCTGTATTTTCTTGAGCTGGTTCTATTATAATATCAACTTTCTTTCCAGTATGGACACCTATACCAGAAACTTTCACAATTTCTTTAATTGTTCTTTGTTTTCTCAATTCCGCCTCCCGTGACTATTTTATAAAATTCATCAAATAAATACTGCGAATCGTGTGGGCCAGCACTCGCTTCTGGATGATATTGAACGGCAAATATTGGTAAACTTTTATGTTTTATACCTTCTATGCTATTATCGTTTAAGTTTTTGTGTGTTATTTCAAAACCACTCTTTAGTAAACTATCTTCTTTTGCTGCATAATTATGGTTTTGAACAGTTATTTCTATTTTTCCTGTTAGTAAATTCTTGACTGGATGATTTGCCCCATGGTGTCCAAACTTTAGCTTGTAAATTTCTGCATCAAAAATTCTAGAAATTATTTGCAATCCAAAACATATACCAAACGTTGGATACTCTAAAATTGCTTTTTTAACTTCCATCAGGTGTTCATTATTGAGACCCCTTGGGTCACCTGGCCCATTTGATAGAAAAATAGCATCAGGTGATAATTTTTTTACATCTTCATATTTAATATAGGCATTTACTACAATTACTTCAAAGCCTGCACTATATAAGTGTCTTAAAATATTTCTTTTCGTGCCAAAATCATAAACTATAACTTTAGGTTTTTTTAATGTATCTTTTACCTTAGGTCTATTTTCAAAATCAAAGCAATACAATGGTTCATCCCATTTATATGAAGTTGAACATGTAACATACTGCACCAAATCTTTTCCAACTATTGTGCCTAAATTTTTAGATTTGATTATAAGTTCATTTTTTGTGTTTTTTTCCGTTGTTATCATGCCCATCATACTACCATGTTCACGTAAAATTTTAGTTAAATATCTTGTATCTATATCTGAAATACCTACAATTGAATGTTTTTTTAAATATTCGTCAAGCGTCAATTCGCTCCTGAAATTTGAGGCTATAGCGGATAATTCTTTTATTATAAAACCTTCTGACATTGGTGCTTTACTTTCAATATCAGTATTGTTTACTCCATAATTTCCTATTTGTGGATATGTCATAAGAACAATTTGACCTTTATAAGAAGGATCTGTAAGTATTTCCTGGTATCCACTCATGCTGGTATTGAATACAATTTCACCTATTGATGTGCCTTGTAACCCAAATGAGTTACCTTCAAACACAGTACCATTTTCTAAAACCAAATAAGCTTTTGTCATTTTAATAACCTTTTGTTTAGTTCCTGCTCATATATCTGGTTAAATGTTATATCCCACTCTATACTTCCAGCCATAAGCTTTTTTTTCTTTTTAATTTCCTCTAAAGCTGCTTCATAAGCTTGGCTATTTATTTTAAAATAATCATCAATAACACTTTCAATCTCAGATAATAGAATATCCCTTGAAACTAAAAAGTCAACCAATTGATTAATTTCTAAATTTTTGATGATATTTCTTGAAATATTTCGTATTCTGTCTCTTGAGTATCTCATAAAACAAAACCTTCTTTTTCTGCTATTTTTCTTTTCATCATTTGGAAAAATTTTGTTTTGTCGATATTTTCTTGCTTGATTTGTTCTGCATAGTTTTCAATATATATCAATGTTTTTTGATCTAATTCCTTTTCTTTTAGCACATCTTGTTCAAAAATTTTTCTAACAAAATCGACGATTACCATTTTATCCTTTTTTAATTGAACCAAACCTTTTTTAATCATTATGTTAACTATTTTATCTGCAACAAAAGTAATTTCTTTCTCATTTAATGCCATGTTAGTACTCCCTTTTATTTTATACCTACTTTTTTTAGTAGCGCTGTTATGTTGCTAAAATATTTTATTATTATAAGTACCAATTATGAGTCTTCCTTGTTTCTTATGTAAGTAGGTATGTCAAATTTATCTTCAATTGGCATCTCTGATATTTTTCTTATCTCGTTAAAATAATCTTTATCTATGGTTTTATATCTAATATTGACTTTCTTTGTTAGATTAGGTTTACCCTTTTCCTCGAAGCCCGTTGCAATAATGGTTACACGCACTTTTTCTTCTATAGACTCGTTAACAATAAAACCATATTTAAAAATAGCTTGTTCATTCATAGCATTTTGTATAATATTAGCCGCTTCTTCCAATTCCTGCAAACCAAAGTTGCTACTTGCAGTAATATTCATCAATATGCCTTTTGCACCGTCAATGCTTGTGTTTTCTAGTAAAGGATTCGATATAGCCATCTCAGTAGCAATTTTTATACGATTATCACCACTAGACTCACCTATTCCCATTAGTGCAATGCCTTTTTCGCTCATTATTGTTTGAGCATCGGCAAAATCAATATTGATAATAAATGACGAATTATCGGAAGGCTTTTGAACTAGTTCAACTATACTTTGTACAGCTTGCCTTAAAATATCATCAACCTTTTTAAAGGCATCGATCAATGTTAGATTTTTATAGAAATCAAATAATTTTTGGTTTGGAACAATGATTATGCTATCAACAATTTGTTTTAGCGACTCTAAACCATCTTTGGCTACTTTTTCTTTATTTTTGCCTTCATAGGTAAAAGGTTTTGTCACAACGCCAATAGTTAATGCTCCTAAATCTTTTGCTACTTTTGCAACTATTGGACTTGCACCAGTGCCTGTACCACCACCCATTCCAGCTGTAATAAAAACCATATCAGCCCCTTGCAAAGTTTTCTTTATGTCTTCTATGCTTTCTTCTGCTGCTTGTTTGCCTTTTTGAGGATCACTTCCAGCACCTAAGCCTTTTGTTAAGTTAATGCCAATTTGCAATTTATTTGGAGCTAAAGACATGTCCAGGGCTTGTTTATCTGTATTAACAGATATAAATTCCACGTGTTTTATACCATATTTTACCATGTTGTTTACGGCGTTAGAACCACCACCACCTACACCTACCACTTTTATAACAGCTCCATCATGTAAGGATTCATTATTTTTTTGTTTTATGTCACTCATTAAAACATCTCCTTAATCCATTTCTTCATTTTTGAAATAATTGAAGAAAAAGACGCATCACCACTGTTTGGTGTTGCTAAGACATCGCCTTTTTCTTGACGATTTTCTATTGCGTACATAGTCAAGCCTATAGCAGTTGAATACATTGGATTGTCTAATGCATCCCTTATTCCCCCAATATTTATAGGACTACCAACCCTAACAGGCATTTTGAAAATATTATCTGCTAAATCAGTTATATTTTCCAGCATTGCACTGCCGCCAGTTAAAACTATACCAGCGCCAAGCAATCCTAAAATATTTAATTTTTCTAATTCTTCTTTAACAAAAGAAAATATTTCTTCCATTCGTGGTTCAATAACTTGAGCTAAATCGCTTTTGTGTATTTGTTTAATTTTTGATGAAAAATTCCTTTGAAGTTCAATAACTTCATCTTCGTATTCACCTTCAAAAATAGCTGTACCATAATTGATTTTTAAATTTTCAGCTTCTTTGTAAGGTAATCTAAATGCTACAGAAATATCGTTGGTGACATGATCTCCACCGATAGAAAAAACAAAAGTATGTTTTAAGGAATTATTTAAGAAAACGGCGATATCTGTTGTACCACCACCGATATCAACCAAGCACACACCAATATCTTTTTCATCTTGACTTAAAACCGCTAAAGAAGATGCTATTGGCTGCAAAACGATGTCTATAACATTTAAACTACTTTTCTGACAGCATTTAATAATATTTTGAATATTTGACACTACACCTGTTACCACATGCACTTTAGCTTCAAGCCTAGTGCAAGACATGCCAAGAGGTTCTTTTATTCCAGTTTGTTCGTCAACAATAAATTCTTGAGGTATAACATGTATAATTTCCCTATCCGGAGGTATAATAATAGCTTTAGCGCCATCAATTACTCTTTTTATATCAGCCTCTACAACTTCATTGCTTTTTACAGCTATGACGCCTGTAGAATTGTAAGATCGAATATGGCTACCCGAAATACCTGCATACACATTTGTAATTTTAACACCACTCATTTGTTCAGCTTTAAAAATGGATTTTTTAATGGAGTCTACAGCCTGATCTATGTTTATAACTATACCTTTTCTGAGTCCGGAAGATGGGTTTGTGCCTATTCCTATTATTTTTAATTCAGATGCTTCATATTTACCCACAACTGTGCATACTTTTGTTGTGCCTATATCCAAACCTACTATAATTCTACCGCTATCTTCCACTGTTTATCTCCTTTGTTTTCCATTTTATTATAATTCTATCAGGATAACATATAGAAACACTTTCAATTTTTTTAACATCAGGTAACAACTTTTGCCAAATAGTTTCAAGTCTTGCTGCAGATTTATCATAATCGCAATCAAACATATTTGCTTTTACCATAATACCATTTTCAAAATAAACCTCAAATTTATTATCTTCCATACTAATATAACTAATTTTTTCTAATTTGTCTAACTTTTTATAAAGTTTAATAAGTCCTAAAACTGCGCTTTTGTTGTTAATTTGAGTTGTTAAATTTGACATTTTAATATGCAATATTTTATTGGTATTAATTTGTTGAGAATTTACATTATCTGTCATATATTGGCCGTTGCTTGAGAACATCAATTTTCTATTATTAGCTTCAAGTATGCAAAGAGGCTTTTTTTCTTTTATATCAATATAAAGTGTATCTGGCTTTATAGTTGCTACATTGGCTTGAGCAATGTATGGATTTTTCATTAACTCATTATAAACATCAATTTTTAGTTGATTATTAAGCTTAGTGTCTTTGTTTATTTTTAAGCTTTTTATCAAATATTTTGAATCTATGATACTATTTCCTTTAATATAAATGTATTTTATTTTTGATTCTTGGGCATTTTTTAAAAAATATAAGCCTTTGAATGCAGCGTAGATAAAAACCACAACTAAAACCGCAGATATTATTATTAAAATAATCTTTCTTTTAATTAATGAGTAGTTCTTTTTAGGTTTTTTGTAAGATTTAAAATTTTTAAAATCCTTCATAGGCAGATTTTAGTATTTTTTCTACTAATAATTCAAAACTAATATTTATACTCTTGGCTGCACTAGGCAACAAACTTGTTTGAGTCATGCCAGGAACTGTGTTGACTTCCAACACATAAGGTATACTTTTTTCTAAAATCATGTCAATCCTAATAGCACCTTTGCAATAAAGTGCTTTATAAATTATTTTCCCTATTTTGTTTATTTCGTTTATTATTGATTTATCAATTCTAGCCGGTATGATATACTGTGTTGCACCAGATGTATATTTGTTTGAATAATCATAGAAACCTTTTTTGGGTGCAATTTCTATAAGTGGCAAGCATTCATAATTTAACATACTTAGTGTAACTTCTGTACCTGTAATTTTTTCTTCAATAATTAATTCTTTAAATTGTTTTATAAGTTCACTAAATTTTGCTTCAAGTTGTATATTATCGTAAGCAAATTCAACACCAATTGAAGAGCCTTCATTGTTTGGTTTAATGCATACTGGGAAGCTGTTTATATTCTCTATATCTTTTATGTCTTTTGCTAAAACTGCTGGTTTTGTTGGTATGTGATACTCTTTTAAAATGGCTTTTGTGAAGAATTTGTTCATGCACGCTTTACTTGAGAGTGAATTTGATCCGGTATATTTAATATTGTACATCTCAAGTGCAGCTTGAAGAGTTCCATCTTCTCCAAATCCACCGTGTAGTGCAATAAAAACTATATCTGGCTTTTTCTTTGTAATTGTTTCAATGCAGTCTTTTTTTCCCTCACAAACAAATTTTTCTGCATTATATTTGAGATTTAATAAGGCCTGGTAAATTGCAGTACCAGTTTTAATTGATATTTCTCTTTCTGGTGAATCGCCACCGCAAACAACTAAAACACTCATAGTATTATAACCTCCTCCTGCAGCTCAATATTAAACTTTTTATAAACACTATTTTTAATTATGTCAATTAATTTTAGTGCATCGCTTGCAGTAGCTTTATTAAGATTTATTATGTAGTTTGCATGGCTTTTGCTGATCATTGCATCATTTACAGTTTTACCTTTCAATCCACACTCTTCAATCAGTTTTCCAGCTATTTGATTTTGTGGATTTTTAAAAACGCTGCCAAAAGTACGTATAATAGGTGCTTTTGAAATTCTAATTTTAATATTTTCTCTGATTTTTTTCTCAATATAGTTTAAATTATCTTTTTTAAGGCGCAATTCTACTTCAAGAATAATTTTACCTTTAAAATTAGAACTTCTATAACCAAAATTTGCCTCATCTTTATCAATCTTATGTATGCCTTTATCTGAACTAAAACATATAGCAAGTTCAAATATATCTTTAATACTTTTTTCAAAAGCTCCAGCGTTCATCCTAACGCAACCACCAATAGATGCTGGTATACCTCCTAAAAACTCAAGACCAGAAAGGTTTTCTTTTATTAATATTTTATTTATAAAATTAACACCTGTTGACCCTCCAATCTTTACTAAATTGTCATGTATTTTTACATAAGAAAAATTTTTAGATAATTTATACAGTTTGCTTTTTGAATTGATTAAAATGTTGCTACCATAACCAATTAGAGCGTCTGTTTCTATATCGTCTAAATCATATACGTTTTCTATATAATTTAATAAACAAACACCATCTTGTCTAAAAGATGTAATATTGCATGTGTTGATTTCAACTTTTTGCATTAGAATTTAGTTGGTATGAAAGCTTTGTTATATCGCCAGCACCCATTGTAATTACTAAGTCGCCTGGTTTGGTTTCATTAATCAAAATTGACTTTATATCATTGATGTTATCTATATATACACAATTGTTAGAAAATCTATTTATATTTTCAGATAAAATTTTTGAATTTACGCCCTTTATAGGTTGTTCACTGGCTGGGTAAATATCAAGCAGAAAAACAATATCAGCGAGCTTAAAGCATTTTGAAAACTCATTCATCAAGGATTGTACTCTAGTATAGCGATGTGGTTGAAAAATTGCAATAACACGTGATTTAGTAGTTTGTTTTGCTGCCTGGAGAGTGGCTTCTATTTCTCTTGGGTGATGTGCATAATCGTCATATACTTCTACATCCTCTTTTAAAAACGACCTAAAACTAAATCTTCTATCAACTCCACTAAAAGATTCAAGCGTTTTTTGCAGATGTGTTTTTTCTATACGTAAAATATGTGCCAAAGCTATTATGGCCAATGAGTTTGATATATTATGAGTACCTGGTATGTTGAGTTTTAATTGAAAGCTTTCTTGTGGCGCATGAACAATAAATTGACTAGATTTGCCATTGTATTGAATATTTTCAACCCAAAAATGAGCATTTGTGTTTTGCAAAGAATATGTAAAACAACGCTGTGAATTAATTTGTTTATTAATCTCGGATAAATTTTTATCATCTATGTTTAATATTGTGTAATTGCTTTTTTTAACAAATTCTTTGAATGCTTCTATTTCATTTTCGAAATTTTTATAGTAACTTAAATGGTCATTGTCTACATTTGTTACAATGGCTATTTTTGGGTCTAAAAGCAAAAATCCACCGTCGCTTTCATCTGCTTCAGCAATAAAGTAATTGCTATTTCCACACATTACATTTTGTTTTATTTTTTGAATTTTGCCACCGATAATAGCGGTTGGGTTAAAAGATGCTTCACACAAAAGTTCTGTGGCAAGAGATGTAGTTGTTGTTTTTCCATGAGAACCTGCAATTGCTATACCAAATTTTTCATTAAAAAGCAAAGCCAGTAATTCGTACCTTTTTAAAACCCTTATACCATATTTCTTTGCTTGAGTAACTTCTGGATTGTCTTCTTTTATAGCAGATGATATTACAACAAGCGCTATATCGTTTGTTATATTTTGCGGAAGATGTCCTATATTGATTTTGATACCTAATTCTTTTAATGCCACTATATTTTTATTTTCGCTTTGGTCTGAACCTTTTATTTTATAACCTTTTGTATGTAGGTATTGTGCAATGGAACTCATTCCAATGCCGCCAATGCCAATAAAATAGATGGTTTTTTGCTTAAATTCATTTAAATCAAAACCCTGATAAATATTTTTGCCCCCCTTTCAGTTAATTTTTCTTTATTTATTGCTGTATCGTAAAAAATGTTGAATTTAGTTTTTTCAAAATTTGGTATTAAATTTTCATTTTCGAAAATAAACATAGTAGCAAAATCATATTTTTTAAGTCTATCTATGTCATTTTGTGTTCGTATCTCGTATACTGGCTCAATACCCATTGCAAGACTTAATAACGAAATTTTTTCTAGTGTTTGGTCATCAATAAAACCTGGCTCTATAATAATTCCATCCGCTTGGTAAATCCTGATTAAATAAATCTGGTATTCTTCTAAAAAATAATCTCTTGCTATTATTGGTAAATTAAAGTTTTCTTTGGCAAAAGAAATGTTTTCCAATGAGCCATGTAAAAATACATTATCAGAATTGATAATAAGAGCACTTGTAGTTTTAGCTATATTGTAAGTTTTATCTTGGTTGAAGTTTTTTATTTCTACTATTTCACATAGATCTTTTGAAAATACTCCTTTTAAATCCATTGGTTCTTTATATAGCATATTAAGGCCCATTTCCAGTATATGAGATGGCAGTTCTTTTTTCTTACTTTCTATAAATTTGAGTTTCAGCGATTTTATTTCTTCAGGTTGCATTTTTCCATTTTTTTCTAAGTATAATAAAAAAAATTGTAGATACTATTATCATGGCTAAACACAACCATTGTCCCATAGTAAGACCCAGAATAAAACCTATTTGAGGGTCTGGTTCTCTTGTAAATTCAACAAAAAATCTGAATATTCCATACAACAATACAAATAGCCAGAATAAAAAGCCTTCTTTTTTGATGAGTTTATCACGCGAAAAATATAAGATTAGAAATAATATCAGACCTTCAAATAAAGCTTCGTAAAGCTGGGAAGGCTGTCTTGGAATGTAGCCACCTCTTGGAAAAGCAATTGCCCATGGCAGGTTTGATGGTCTACCCCATAATTCATCATTGATGAAATTTGCAATTCTTCCAAAAAAAATACCAATTGGTGCAATAACAGCAACTTCATCTGCAAGTTTATAAAACCTGACATTATATTTTTTTGTAATATATAAGCCTACCAAAACAAGGCCTATTAAAGCACCATGGAAGCTCATACCACCTTGCCATACATAAAATATCCTAAGTGGGTGATTCATATAGTAAGCAAAGTTATAAATAAGCACATAGCCTAGTCTGCCACCAACGATTACTCCTATTATGGAATAGAATATCAAATCATCTGCTATCGATTTGTTTTTAAAATAATCAGAAATTTTTATTCTGTGTTTGATGTAAAAATATCCGATTAAAAAACCTAGTGCATAAGCTATGCCATACCATCTTGCATCAAAAGGTCCGATTGTTTTACCAAAGATATGAAATGGTCCAATTGATAAAGCTATAGGGTTAATATCTGGATAAGGTATCATTGTTTCCTCTCATATATTATTGGCAGATTTGTTATGCCTTCTGTTTTTAATTTTTCTGCAATCTTGTTTGCCTGTGAAAGACTATGAGCTGCTATGATTACTCTTGTATATGGATTATTATTTATTGTTATTTGTTCGCTTGAAGCATTATAGCCTTTTTGGATTAGTGAAATTACCAAATTTAGCGCTTTAGACCTATCAGGAAATGATGCAACTTGAACAATGTAGTTATCTTGAGTTTTTATTTCTTTAATGTTTACAGCCGTGTTTTTACTTTCTTTTGTTTGTGTTTTAGTTTGAGAAGAATTTGGTGGTTCTTTTGGCTTTGGGTTTTCTTTAATGCTTGTTGTTTTGGTAGCATTAGTTTGATTTGTTAGACTACTAACTATAGCTTTTATTTCAGATTTTGTAGAATTTGTATTGTTTACTTGAATAGCAATTTTTGATTGATTTACAGGAGGTGCTTTGACAGTTTGTTCATTTTTGACAGAGGTGCTATTTGATTGGAGTATTTGTATATTATTTGCGAGTTCTTTATTTATGTTTATATTTCTGAAATATGCAGATGACACAAAACCTACGCCATAACCAAACCCAAAAGCTATTACAATGGATATTATAAGTGTCCATATACCAAAATTTTTTTTCTTTTGAGAGTTTTGATGATTTTGTTCAAATTTAAATTTTTCTTGTTCCATAATCGGACCTCACATCTTATTTTTTGCCTGTATTCCAATTAAGAAGAAACCCAAAGCAATAACAAAAGCAACAATTTTTATCAAGTTCAACCGAGCACAGCTCAAATCTTTATTTTCATTAATAACTTTGTGCTTATTGTAAAACTGATGAAACCTTTCTGCAATTAATAGCAATGATTTGGTAATCAAGTACGGCTCTAAAGTTTTTGCACTATCATGCAAGTATTCTTTAAATTGAAACAATGCTTTTATTAAATTTAACTCTTCTGTTTCGATCAAAAGTCCAAATAAATTTTTTTCAATAATATTACTGCAATCGCTTTTTTCTAATATACTCATGATTCGTGCATGTGCATACTGTATGTAATAGACAGGATTATCCATAGAATTTTTCTTTAAAATCGATATATCTATATCTAGATGAGAATTTATACTTTTTGATACGAAAATAAATCGTGCGGCATCTATGCCAATTTCGTTTATGAGTTCTTTTAACTCAATATATGTAGCTTTTCTTGTTGACATAGAAACTTTATTGTTTTCTTGAATTAAGTTTACAAATTGAACAAGTAATACAATTAAATTTTTATTATCAATATTAAGAGCTTCTAAAGCTGCTTTAAGTCTTGCTACATAACCATGGTGATCTGAACCCCAAATATCTATTACCTTATCAAATCTTCTTGAGAGAAATTTATTTTTGTGATAAGCAATGTCGCTTGATAAGTAAGTGTATTTACCGTCTTTTTTTATAAGCACCCTATCTTTATCATCTCCAAATTGTGCGCTTTTAAACCATAAAGCGCCATCTTTTTCGTAGGTATAGTCTTTTTGAGTTAAAAGTGATATTGTTTGCCCTACTTCGTTGTTCTTAAATAAACTACTTTCACTAAAAAATACATCAAATGTTACTCTAAAATTGTCCATATCATTTAGTATGTCGTTCATAATTGTGTCTTTAGCTTTATCTAAACAAATATCCAGAGCACTTTCTTTATTTAACAGTCTATCTTGGTAGTTTTCAATAAGACTTTGTGCAATGTCTTTTATATAATCGCCTTGATATCCATCCTCCGGGAATTCAATTTGTTTACCTAATAATTCTTGATATCTCAAAAAGGTTGATAAACCAAGCATATGCATTTGGTATCCAGCGTCATTTATATAGTATTCTCTCGTTACATTATAACCTAGAAATGTTAAAATTCTAGCCAAGCAATCGCCAATTGCAGCGCCTCTGCCATGTCCTATATGAAGCGGACCGGTAGGATTTGCGCTTACAAACTCAATTTGTATTTTTTGATTAGAGGGTTGATCTAGCTTAAAGTAATTTTCTTTTTTTTCGCTTATTAATAAAATTTGCTCTACTAGAAATTCTCTTTTGATAAAAAAATTTATAAAACCTGGTTTTTCGATTTTTATTTCAAATTTTTGAAAAAAATCTGTTTTTTCGCAATATAATTTGAAATCGTTTGCAATATTTAGAGGATTTTGCTTGATTTTCTTTGCAAGCACCATAGCTAAATTTGTTGAATAATCTCCAAAAATCTCCTCTGGAGGATAATCTATATCGTAATTAACGTTGCTATATTTTTTATCTTCGATAAAATTATCAATTATTGATTTAATTAAAGATCTCATTTTGTACTTTCTTTATCTTCCAATTTTTCTTTTTCCTCATCTTTTGCATCTTTTAAAGAACTTTTAAAATTTTTTATACCTTTCCCTAAGCCTGATCCAATTTCTGGCAACTTTCTTGCGCCAAAAATCAACGCTACGAGTAATACTATAATTATAATGTGCGTTTCGCTAAGCATCCTTAACCTCCTTTTATTGTATATATCATAACTTTAACAAACTTGCAAACCGATTTTTTATATACAAAAAGTGTTGCAATTTTAAAATAAATGTGGTAGAAGATTCAAAGCTGTTTGCGGGGTGTAGCGCAGTTTGGTTAGCGCACCTGCCTTGGGAGCAGGGGGTCGGTGGTTCAAATCCACTCACCCCGACCATTTAGAGCGCCCGTAGCTCAGCTGGATAGAGCAACGGCCTTCTAAGCCGTGGGCCAGAGGTTCGAATCCTCTCGGGCGCACCAGAAATTTTCAATTTTTCAAAGTTTTGTTATTTTAATTAAAAGTAGTTTAAAAAATTGTCTTTATTTAGATAATTTCAAAAGTAAACGTTTCTTTTGTTTTTTGCATATGATTTTCTTCTGTAAGGACAACTTTGTTATTATTGTCTATGATTAAGACATACGAGTATTGGGTTCCATAATTTTGAGTTTTGACAAAAATCGAAGAAAGCTCTATTTCAAGCGATTTATCAATATCTGTATCCGGCAAATTATACCTAAATTTTGTGGTATCATGTAGCATTTCTAATAATGAATCAATTAGTGTATTCTGATTTTTAGTTGATGATATGATATTTTGAAAATTTATTTTTGCTTTTTGCGTTTTGGGCCAATTTGCATCTATAAAACTATTACTCAACGTGTGAATTCCATGTTTTATTTTGAGTAGTTTTTTATTAATATTGGAAAAATAATAAAGCTCATCAGTTGTACCAAATACAAAATTAAAAGGGTTAAATTTTTCCAGTTGTAAATTTTTTATAAAAATATTTTTATCTATATTTTTGGTTAGATAATCCCATACAATTAGGCCTCTGGATGGTGCATCTGTTTTTAATAAAGAAGGATTTCTATAATTTGTTAAAAATGCTAATTTACCTTTTTTTGTAATACCAAAAAAACTTCCAAATGCTTCAAGGTCTCTTGGTGCAAGTAATGTATCATGGTCAAATTTGTACCAATAAAAAGGTAAACTTTTTCTTTTGTAGTATTCATCACGATTGGCTGCTAAAATTAATTTGTATTGTTGCAAATGGTTTATTGAAAAGACAACTAAACACATATTTATTATAACTTAAAATCCATTATAAATTTCTCCCCTATAAAGCGGTATATCTATTTGGCCTTTTGAGAAGACTATCTGGTATAGTTGTGTATCTCCCCATGTAAATGATGCTTGCGCTCCATTTAGGTAGAGCCTCCACATTCTAACAAACTTATCATCAAATAGTTGTTGTACTTTATCAATGTTTTTTTCAAATCGTTCAATCCAGTGATGTATTGTTTTTGCATAATGAGGTCTTAAGTTTTCTATATCAATAATGTAGAATTTTACTTTTCTGATTCTTTTTACAAGTTCTTCTAGGGATGGCAGATAACCACCCGGGAAAATATACTTCAGTGTCCATGGATCTGTTAGAAGCGGTTCATTGTGCCCTATTGTATGTAAAAGACCTATTGAGTATGGCTCTAGAAGAGTATCTATTTTTTTAAAGAATGTATCTGCATAGTTTTTTCCAATATGCTCGTATGCGCCTATGGAGACAAATTTGTTGAACTGGCCTTTTAAGTTTCTATAGTCTTCGTATATTACTTCAATATTTTTTTCCAAGCCTTCTTCTTTGATTTTGTCTTTTGCAAACTCATACTGGTTTTTGGATATAGTGCAGCCCAAACCCTTTATATAATTCCTTTTTGCTGCATATATCAAAAAACCACCGAAGCCACAGCCTACATCTAAAACAGTATCATTATTTTTCAGATGAATTTTTCTACATATAAGCTCATACTTGTTGTTTTGAGCATTTTCAAGTGTATCATCTGGGTTTTTAAAGTAAGCGCATGAGTAAGTATAGCTTTTATCCAAAAACAAACCAAAGAATTCATTGCCCAAATCATAATGGTGTGATATGTTTTTCTTTGCACCTTTTTTGGAGTTTATATTTGAAAGCTTGTTTGCAAGTATTTCTAGTTTTGTTTTTACAGGTGCTTTTATGCCTCTTTCTCTGATAAAATGTTCAAGGTATAAAATATCTTGCAGGTTTCCTTCTATCTCTAGATTTCCATTTGTGTAATTTTCCCCAAAACCAAGACTCAAATCACTCATTAGCTCTTTTAAAACCAAAGGGCTATTTATCTTTATTGTTATCTTGCCTGGTGTTGTTCCAAACTGTTTTGTAGAGCCATCCCAGTAAATAATCTTTGAAGGAATGCTATTGCTTACTTTCTCTAGTATGCTTTCTATTAATTTTTGAAAATCAGCTATTGTATCCATATAAATCCTCCTTTTACTAAAATAAGCCAGCTAAAGAGTTTTTCTACAATAAACTTTAATAGTTTTAATGTATGTTTTCGTTATTCTGAAGGCCACTTTAGTGGCCGAAGAATCCCGTCATCCTGAAGGCGCGCAAGCGACGAAGGATCTCATAAACATTAAAAAAATAAGTAGATTTTTCGCTAGCACTTCATAATGACAAAATATGATAAATTAATTTATTGATTTATGCTAAAAATTTTCATCTATAGAATGTTTAATTTTATCGATTTGTGTACTCCTTTTAAACAATGGTGTATTGTCTTGTTTGTAACACATTAGATTTTCTTCAAATGTTTTTTTATCGTTTATGTAAAAAACACCAAGTGGCATAGGATCGTTTTCAAGTGCTTTTTGAAGTGCGAGTATTTTGTTTTTGGGATCGTGATTTTGCATTATGTATGTGTGTTCACTATACCATTGATAGGTATTGACTTTATTAAAACTGACACATGGTTGAAACAGTTCAACAACAGCAAAACCTTTATGATTGATTGCCTGGGCAATAATATCTGCTGTGTAATCTTTGTTTCCAACATAAGCTCTTGCTACAAATGAGGCATTTAAAACTATTGCAAGCGCAATTGCATTTAATGGCTCTTCAAATACGCCAAATGGCTGAGTAGTTGTATGCTGACCCATCATTGTTGTAGGCGAGCCCTGCCCTTTTGTTAAACCATAAATTTGGTTATTATGTATGATAACTGTAATATCTGAGTTTCTCCTTATACCATGCAAAAAATGGTTTCCCCCTTCTGAATACATATCGCCATCGCCACCTTCAGCAATTACGACAAGATTTGGGTTTGAAGCTTTAAGTGCCGAGGCAATAGGTATTGCTCTTCCGTGTAGCGAATGAAAACCGTGCGTATTTATATAATGAACTATTTTTGCAGCCTGCCCTATGCCGCTAACTATAGCTATATCTGTTGGCTTTAAATTCAATTTTTTGAAAGCTGAAGCCAGTGCATCTCTTAGTGGAAAATTGCCACAGCCTGGACACCATGATACATCATAAGAATCAGGTCTTTTTGGTTCAAATTCACCAAGCGTGCTCATTTAACCTCCAATGCCATTTCAAGTTTTTCTTTTAATTCTTCAACAAAAAATTGTCTTCCTGTGTACTTATTTATGAGCTTATCTACTTTTATGCCATATTCTTTCCAGATCAGGTTTGCAAATTGACCTGAAAAGTTTTGCTCAACAAAGATTAATTTCTGTGCTTTTTTAAGGTAATTTAAGCCATCATCATTTAAAGGGTACAACTGAGAATAGCATAATAGTCCTGTATCATCTCTTTTTAATAATTCTAAGGCCTCTTTTGTATTTTCATACAATGAGCCATAACAAACAACTAAATTTTTAAATATTTGTGGTCCTATATACAACGGTTTTAATGATTCACTTTTTATACCATCTATTTTTCTCATTCTTTTTTCAAGCATGAGTTTAGACAACGTTTCATCTTCTGTAATATCTCCATACTCATCATGCTCGTTGCCATTTGCTACAATAATTCCATCGCCAAAACCTGGGATGCCTCTTTTTGATATACCGTTTTGAGTTAATTCGTACCTTTTGTAATCTTGAGGTGTTTGAATGATATAGTTTTTGGGTTCCAAAAATTCTAATTGTGTTGAATCAATATTATACATCATGCTCATAAAATATTGGTCAGTCAAAATATAGCTTACACATTGGTATTTATCAGCTATATCAAAAGCTTTTTGTGTTACAAAAAACGCATCTTCTAAATTTCTTGGTGAAAATATAGCCCTTGGAAAATCACCATGGGAGGAGTACAAAACTAAGTTGAGATCACTTTGAGATGTTCTTGTAGGAAGACCGGTTGCAGGCGATGGTCTTTGAGCTAAATGAACCACAAGTGGTGTTTCAGTCATACCAGCAAGACTTACGCCTTCTTCCATAAGAGCATAACCTCCGCCAGATGTTGTAACAAAAGCTCTAACTCCGCCAAACCATGCACCAATTGCAGCGTTAACAGCTGATATTTCATCTTCAAATTGTTCTACTAAGATATCAAATTTATCCATTTGATGGGCTAAAAATATTGCAACATCTGTAGATGGTGACATTGGATAAAAAGATAAAAACCTTGCATTTGAAGATAATGCTCCAAGTGATACAGCCTGTGAACCACTTAGTAAAGCATATTTTTTGGGTGTTAGGTAATCAATTTGTGGTTTGATTTTGCTATATGAGCTATCTTTAAATAGATTATAGCCAGCATTGTATGCCTCAATGTTTTTTTGTGCAACATCAGGATCTTTAAAATGATTTTTAATTGCATTATGTGCAATGTTAGTATTAATCTTAAAAATTGATGATATAAACCCAAACGCAACAGTGTTTGCAAATATTGCGCTGCCAAGATTTTTAGCTATTTTTAAAAAATCAACTGTAAAAAATTGAGACTTATACTCATCTGTTATAAAATCTTCTTCTGAAAAAATTATTGTATCTTTTGATATTCTATTTTTTGAATGATCAAGTGCATTTTTTGTAAATAAGAATAAAAAATCGGCAAACTGCTTGTAACCTTTATTTTCTTTTGATGAGACCCTTATGGTGGTAGAGTTTACGCCACCTCTTACCCTCGACATATATTCTTTATCGGAAAACACAAAAAAATTTGCTTCTTTAAAGGCTTTTGAGACTAATGCTTCAACCGTTTCAACGCCTTGACCTGCTGCGGCTGTAAGGACAATAGTATAATCCATATTTACTCCTTTCTTAACTGTTCTTCGATATGGCTAAACTCGGCTGATTCAACCCATTCCTGACCTTTCCTTATAAATTCCATTAAGTTTTCAAGGATAATTCTGTGTTTATCTTCTTCTTTTGAAATTAGCTGGAGTATGTTTTTTTCGTTTTCATTATCGGATTCAAGAGATTTTTGATTGTACAAATCTCTTGAATCTATTTCTATTTTTATTGCTTTGCTGTAGACATCTAATAAATTTTGTTCATCTGAAAAATCACTATTTTGATTTTTTAGTTTTTTAAATAAATTTGGCACATTGTCAAATGTTGAGGTAGGCAGGTATTCGTATACACCTTCTTTAAATTTTTCTATAATTTTATAATGTCTTGTCTCATCAGCTGCAAGCATTAAAAATAAAGACCTAATCTCCTCTTTTTTTGCTTTTAAAGCTTGTTCATTGTAATAGTTTTTGCCATCTTCTTCTAAAGCTAAAGCATAATCAATTGCGTCCATAATTTTCCTCCAAAAACTTGATAATCTCGTTTATATCCGGTAATTCTTTGATTGGGTAAACTTTAGTAAAAATTACATTAAAATTTTCGTCAAGCAGTATGTTTACTCTACCTGAAAAGCCGTATTTTTCAATAAAAACATCGAGCTTTTTTGAAACTTCCCCGTGTGGCCAAAAATCGCACAAAAGCGGTGTTTTTTCTATATTTAGACTTTTGCCCCAAGCTTTTTTAGATGGTACTGTATCTATGCTAAGACCCAGACATACAGTATTTAATTGTTTGAAAATATCAAAATTTTCTTCTAAACTTTGCATTTGTTTTGCACACACATCTGTCCATGCAAGTGGGTGAAACGATAGTAATACTTTTTTGCCCTTATAAGAGTTTAAACTGATATCTTTAGAGTTCTGATCTTTTAATGTAAAATCCTCAACTTTAGAACCAATTGCTAAAGCCATAAAACCTCCTTTATTTTTAATTATTCCTGACTCATTGGTATTTTAACCTTTATAATATGCCATATACCAACTGGTGTTTTTAAATTATTGCCAAAGGTATCACCGGGTTTTTTATCGCCTTCAAAGTAGTAAAGTGGTTTATTGTCGTATGAAATTTGTAATTTACCATCAGGTCTTTTAAATACTTTAAAATCTTTGGATTTTAACATTCTTGGTATAGAAAGTTCTTTTTCATAAAAGATAGGCCATTTAGACAAACAAACTTCATTTTTACATTTTATGTTGTTGTCAGTTTCATTTTCTAAATAATATAGAGTCATACCGGTTGGACCTGCTAAATATGTGCCAATTTCTGGTTTTTTGGCTACATTTACAGTAAAAGTTGTTACAATTGAACAATCTCCTTCAACTTTTAGTCCAGAAAAATTAGCCGCAAATGCATTATTTAGACCTAAAAATGTAAAAAAACCAATACCTGCAATAAAATACTTGAGTTTCATAAAAAATACCTCCTTAAATTATTTTGAATTTTTTATTTTTATTATGTTTTCTTCTATATCTTTTAGTATCTTTCTTAAAGAAGCTTCGTGTCCTTTTTCCTGTTCAGCAAGAGATAAAAAAAGCTGGATAGATTCTTGAGTTTTAAATTTTTTTGATGCATTCAAGTAAAAATCTCTTGCACTGATTTCTTTCGGGATTGCTATTAGAATAATTTGTTTCATTTCTTCTAACTCTTCAAGCGTGTAATCCATAAAATATCCTCCTTCTATTAAGTTTAAGCCCAAGTAATCTTTCCGCCTTCATACGCTATAAAAAGTACGATAGGTAAATTTGCAAAAATAAGGACATTATATATGATAAATGCAAGGCTATTTGTGCTTGAAATGTCTGGATTTGTAACCCTGATAACTATGCCTGTAATACCTATTAAAACTAATATAATAGAAAATGTTATCTTATTTTTAAAAATTTTTGTTGTTTGCTTATCATAGTTTATCCACCAGCTTAAGAAACCAGCTGATATTGCAGGTATAGCCATAATAGTAGCAACAAAGAAAGCATAAATAGCACTTAATTCAAAGCTTGAAAGTGAAGTTAAAAGAAAAAGTAACTGCATAAGCGCAGCAAAGAAGAATAAACCCAAAGGATAGTGGATTAGAACTGGGTGCGGATGAAATTTCTGATAAAATTTTATCAGTGTTTCTTTTGAACTTTGTGTTTTTGATTCATCAATTTCAAGCGTATCTACTACTTCAAATGATTTTAAAACTTCATCAGTATGTGGAGCTAAAGCCAAAAAATCTGTTAAATCTTCTCCAGCCCTATGACGAGCCATATGAACCCCATCTTTCCATCTTTTAGAATTTGTTACATCATAAACCTTACCTTTGTAGGCAACGTAAGCTTTTTCTCCATTTTGACCATTATGTTTTGAGAGTTCTTCCAATTTCATTAGTTCCCCCTTGCCTGAATTGTTTGTTTAAGTAATTTTCTTAAAACAAAACTTAAAATACCGTCATTTTTGTAATATTCAATTTCTTTTTGCGTATCTAATCTGGCAATAACATCAAATTCAATCTTTTGTTTATCAGATTTTATTGCTGTAATATGTAATAATTTATTTGGATTAAGATCTTCGAGTCCTTTTATAAAAAAAATTTCGCTCCCATCAAGGTTTAATGTTGCATAATCTTGATTTTCATTAAATTGCAAAGGTAATATGCCCATATCGATAAGGTTACTTCGGTGAATTCTCTCAAAAGATTTTGCAAGAATTGCTTTAACTCCAAGTAATTTTGGACCCTTTGCAGCCCAATCGCGAGATGATCCGCTTCCATATTCTTTTCCAGCAATAACAATTAGAGGAATTCCTTCTTGTTGATATTTTACCGATGCATCGTATATGAACTCAATGTTTTTTTGATCAAACTTAAGTGTGTAAGCCCCTTCTTTTGGTTTAACCAAAAGATTTTTTAACCTTACATTTCCAAATGTGCCTCTTGTTAATACCTCGTGATTACCCCTCCTTGATCCATATGTATTAAAATCTTTTTCTTCTACACCGTTATGAATTAAATAGTTACCTGCAGGGTAATCTTTTGGTATTTTTCCAGCTGGAGAGATATGATCTGTAGTAATAGAATCTCCAAATAACGCAAGTACTCGTGCGTTATTTATTTCTGAAATCGGGTTAATATCGATTTTAAAATTATCAAAATAAGGGGCTTTTTTTATATAAGTAGAATTATTTTGCCATTTATATAAATCAGTAGCTTCAACTTTTAAATTATCCCAGATTTTATCATTAAAAATCGTGGCATACTTATCTTCAAATAGATCTTTTTTGAGATATTTACTAATATAGTCATTAATTTCATAACTGGAAGGCCACAAATCTTTTAAAAAAACATTATTGCCATTTACATCTTTTCCTAAAGGTTCAGTTGTCATATCAATATCAATGTTTCCAGATAAAGCAAAAGCAACAACAAGCATAGGTGAAGCAAGGTAATTTACTTTTACGCTATTATTTATGCGCGCTTCAAAATTTCTGTTGCCTGATAATACGCTTGCCACTATTAAATTTTCTTTTTTAACAACTTCTTCTATTACAGGGTGAAGTGGACCAGAATTTCCAATGCAAGTTGTACATCCATGACCTACAACATGAAACCTCAAAGCTTCTAAATATGGCAAAAGATTTGCTTTCTTTAGATATTCATCAACTACCCAGGATCCAGGAGCCAATGATGTTTTTATGTATGGTTTAACACTTAATCCTAACTCTACAGCTTTTTTAGCCAAAAGACCCGCTCCAATCATTACATATGGGTTTGATGTATTGGTACAAGAAGTAATGGCTGCTATTGCTATACTACCATCTGAGAGTAAAAACTCTTCGTTTTCAAATTCAATTTTAACAAACTTTTTTTTGTTATATACCTTTACTTCACCTAATTTCATATTTTTTAGTAGTTCGTCTATTGAAGTTTCGTTTTTTAAAGTATTTTCTTTACTTTGCATATTTTTATTTAACAATTCATCAAAATTACGCTTTAGATCCTTTAAAATTATTTTATCTTGTGGTCTAGATGGGCCTGCGAGGGAAGGTTCAACGCTAGATAAATCAAAATCAATGATTTTAGAATATTCTGGTTCATATGAACTATCATAAAATACACCTTGATGTTTTGCATAAGCTTCAATCAAATCAATTAAATGTGACCTGTTTGTTAGCTCCAGGTATTCTAAAGTTTGATTATCTATTGGAAAAAAACCTACCGTAGAGCCATACTCTGGCGACATATTGGATATTGTAGCCCTATCTGGAACACTCAAATGGTTTAAAGCAGGACCAAAATACTCAACAAAGCTGTCTACCACATTATTCTTTCTGAGCTCGTTTGTTATGCTTAAAGCTAAATCTGTTGGTGTTGAGCCTTCTTTTAGTTTTCCTTTTAATCTAACTCCAATAACATTTGGTATTTTCATGTAGTATGGTTCACCTAAAATTACAGCTTCTGCTTCTATACCTCCAACGCCAAAGCCAAATATACTTAAACCATTTATCATTGTAGTATGTGAATCTGTACCAATTAATGTATCAAAAAAAGCCATTTTTTCATTGTTTATTTTTTTTGTTTTTACAACTTCACCTAAATATTCAAGATTAACCTGGTGCACGATACCAGCATTTGGTGGGAACGCTCTAAAATTTTTTAATGAAAGACTTGCCCATTTAATCAATTCGTAGCGCTCCATGTTTCTTTTGTACTCTTTTGCAAGATTATAATCCATCGCTTTAATTGTTCCATATTGATCTACCTGAATTGAGTGGTCGATAATTAAATCAACTGGTACTGATAAATCAACTCTCTTTGGATCACCGCCAAGAAAAGCATAAGCATCTTTAAGTGTTGCAATATCTACAATAGCCGGTACACCAGTAAAATCTTGCATGACAACTCTTTCTGGGAAAAAAGTTATTGCTTTTGATTTATCTGTTTTATCAAAGTTAATTAGGTTTAAAATGTCGTATTTGTTTATATATACATCATCTTTATGTCTAAGCATATTTTCAAGTAAAATTTTAATGCAAAATGGCATTCGTTCTATTTGTTGGTATGTTTTAGCTATAACTTTTAGACTATGTATAAGGTAATTCTCATTTTTTATTTTTAAAATCGTTTTTGCATCTAAATCAACCATTTTCCCCCCAGTTTATTTAATCTTTTAAGCAATAAGTATTTAAGCAGGCAAATTCTTCAAAAGCTTTTCTTGGCGGTCTTTGAAGTTCATCCTGTTTTTGTTTTTCACTTAAAAGTGGGTCTATTTCTTTATTATGTTTGCCAAATATTATTAAAGCAATAATTTGCAAATCTTGTGGACTATTAATTACATTTCTTACTTTTAACGGATCAAAACCTGCAATTGTGTGCGCAACATAACCAAGCTCTTGAGCTTTAAGCATTAAAAAAGCAACGCTCATTCCAGTATCAAATAAAAAATACTTTCTATCGCCCAGGATACAATCATCAGTTTCTTTTGATAATACTGCTATTATCATTGAAGCATTATATGCCCACTCATTGCCTTTAGATAAAGACTGCTTTAAATTGCTCAAATAGGGTTCATCGTAAACAAAGACAAATCTTTGTGGTTGTTTGTTAAAACACGATGGAGCCAAAGAAGCAGCACCAGCCAAATCTTTTATAAGTTCCTGTGTTATCTCTACCTTTAGTAAAGACCTAAATGAACGCCTTTTTTCTATTGCCTCAGCTACATTCATTTTGAACCCCCTTCTTCTCTTAATTTTTTAATTTTAGATTTACTGTAATTAGACTTTGTAGCATTGTTTTCGAAATTTATAATTTTATCAATTGCTAACAAAAAAAGGCCAAATCTATACTCGCCTACCTTGTTTTTGTCGTAGTTTTGCATAAAAAAAGCATTTTCATCTTCTTCTTCGAAAATCTTCATTTGATGAAATATTTCTATTTGAGCTTTTAATGGCAAATTGCAGAAATAATCCAATTTCTCTTTAAATTGATTGTTTGGTATTTTAGTTATTTGTTCTATAAATCCGATATCAAAATTTAGTTTCATTTTTAAATTTGTAAAAATAACAACCCAGCATACTTTTTTTAACAAATACAACAATTCTGTTTTTTACTTTCAGAAATTCTAAAAGTAAAATAACTCTCTTTTAAATATTGTCAATGATTGTTTATAATTTTATTTAGCTATTTAATTACTTTAACTAAATTTGAGTAGATTTCAAAATATTCTTGTGTTATTTTTTGCCATGAATAATTTTTTCTTATAAATTCATCGGCTTTAAAGTGATTTCTTTCGTCTATCAAGGATTGTTTTATAGCTTTATAAATTGATTGCAAATCGTTGCTATTGCAAAAATATGCATAATTTTTAAAATACTCAAGTGTACTATCGCAAGTGCCTATAACTAGATTTGCACCAAACAAACCAGCTTCTAAGCTTGCAAGTCCAGGCGTTTCAAGCCAGCTTACAAGTGCGTGCGTATGGGCGCACTTGTAAGCGCCGCAGATTTCTTTTTGTTCAAGTGTTGTATTTATGTGTATTACTTTGTCCGGTTTTATGTATTCAAGACATTTTTTGTAGTATTCTTTGTGTGTTGGATAAACTTTTCCAATTAAAACTATTTTGATATTCCAATCATCAGCTGTAGCTTTAAGGAGATTTAGTATGTTTTTTCTTTCATCAATACGAGCCACGCACAAAACAAAATTATCAAAATTGATTTTGTATTTTTTCTTAAACTCTGATGCACTCATTGAATCAGATAAAAGATTTTCATCAACGCCATTTTTTATGACTTTAATTTTGGATTCATCTGCAACGAAGTTTTTGAGATAGTTTTTTTCCGCAATTGAATTTGGCAATATAAAATCACATGCATTTAGTGTTTTTTTAAATAATTTATCAAAGTTGTGTATGTTTTCTTTTAAAAATGTTTTATAAGATAGACCCTTTGTTACTCTTTTAATATCTTTTGCCAGGTTGAAAATGTTTTTTGGCAGTATTTTTTTTATTAGTTTGTAGTAGATTGACCTGCCCCTTTTTTCAAGCTCTGAAAAGTCCGCGTATATGGGTGATATTACAATTTTCTTATTGTGTTTTTTGGCTAGTTTTACAAAAAAAGCAGTTTCGCTTAAGCGCTGTATATTAAATATATGGACAATATCGAATTTGTCTATGATTTTTTCTATAATATTTGGATCCGTTTGTATTGAGCTTTCAATTTTATCTTTTAAGTTGTTTATTATAGCAAGCATTTGTATCGTATCGCCACCTAAATTTTCTAAATAATCTTTTCTGTTTATAAACAAAACTTTTAATTTTTTGTTATTTTTTCCATTAATTTTATTATTCTGCAACTTGCGCACCCACTGCGATTGTATTTTATGCCAAATTCTCTTATTTTAGACGTATCTAAGCCAAAGACAGTTTTAAGTGTTTCATTTATTTGCTCTAAGTTGTAACATTTAAGAAATGGTAAACTTTCGGTTTCAATATAAAAACCGTTTCTTTGAAATTTATATGCAGCCAAATCATATAAAAATAATATTATAGGCCTGCCTAGTATAGCATAATCAAAAAAAATCGAAGAATAATCACTAACTAGCAAGTCGCTTGCAATTAAGAGTTCTTGGATGTCTATATTTATTTGCTTAAAGTATAAGTAATCTTTATCTAAAGGATGCAATTTGATAACTAATTCAATATTGTTTTGCATAAAAATTTCTTTTAAGTTTTTAATTAAATCAAATCTTGGTACATGATAATCTCTAAATGTAGGCGCATAAAGTGCTATTTTTTCGGATTTTGTATTTAGTATAGATTTTACTTTTTCTTTTATTTTTTTTGCATATTTTGTGTCAGCGTTTGCATTTTGTAATACATCATTTCGGGGTAAGCCCGTGGGTAGCAATTTATCTTCAGCTATATTAAAGGAGCTTTTAAATGAAGGTATTGTTAGCCTTGAGGATACGCATAAATAATCTATGTTTTTATATTCATTTATGCCAAATTTTTCTTTAAAGTGCAATCGTTTTGCGTCTACTTTTGAATCATAACCCATTTTCTTAAGCGGAGTGCCGTGCCACAAGTTAATTACGTTAGTTTTTTTATTTTTTATAAAAAAAACATCCTGGTAATTGTGTGTTGTTATAAATAAACGACTTTTAATTGCAGTTATAAAGATTTTGTAATTTAATTTTAGTACCGGCATATTTTTGCTTTTGAGCAACGCATAGGTTTTTTGCTCGTGTGCTACCCAATAAGCTTTAAATCTTGTCTCCTCAATAGTCTTCAGATACAAGTATTTAGCATTATCTGAAAATTTGCCATTTAGTGACGAAAATAAGATTAGTTTATTATCTATTTTTATAAATGGCGAGAAAATAAAATATATAAATTTTAAAATTACTATATTAATATATTTTCTAATTTTTTTTATCATAGACAAATCCAATTTTGTGCATCTGAATGATTTGATTTTTAAAAATCAAATAAAAGCTAAATATATTTAACATTTTTATTTTAATTTTTTCAAAAGATTCATTATTTTTAAAGAAGCTTTTCCATCGCCATAGGGGTTTGTGTGCTTAGACATAGATTTGTAAGATTCTAAATTTGTAAGTAATAGTTTTGCATTACTATATATGTTTTGAGTATCTGTACCGACAAGTTTTGCTATATTAGCCATAATGCCTTCTTGCCTTTCTGTGGTGTTTCTGATAACCAAAACCGGGATGCCAAATGCTGGAGCTTCTTCTTGAACGCCACCAGAATCGGTTATAACAAGGTAGGATTTGCTTAATATATAAACAAATTCAGGGTAAGTCAGTGGTTTTGTAAGTTTGATGTTTTTAAAACCAGTTAACATTTCAAATGCTAAATTTTTAACATTGGGGTTTAAATGGACAGGGTAGACTATTTCAACATCATCAAACTCCTGTGCTATTTGTTTTATAGCTTCAAATATTGATCTCATGGGTTTGCCAAAGCTTTCTCTTCTGTGAGATGTAAATAAAATAATGCGTTTTGTAAAATCAATGTCTTTGAAAACATCAAAATGAGTGTTTTCTATTTCAAGTTTTTCTAGAATTAAATACAATGCATCAATAACGCTATTTCCAGTTAAATAAACATTTTTTTTTATCCCTTCATTTTGCAAATTATCATAAGCAAGTTTTGTTGGCGCAAAATGATATGTGGCTATTGCAGAAATTAGTTTTCTGTTTGCTTCTTCCGGGTATGGATTAAAAAGATCAAAGCTACGAAGTCCTGCTTCAACATGTGCTATTTTAATTTTAAGGTAAAATGCAGATAATGCAGCAGCAAAAGCAGTTGTTGTGTCGCCCTGTATAATAACTATATCTGGTTTTTCTTTTTCATATATGCTTTTTATTTTTATTAATATATTGCTTGTTATATCAAAAAGTGATTGAGAATTTTTCATTATATGCAGGTTGTAATCTATGTTTATATTAAAAAAATCTGTAACCTGGTATAACATTTCTTTATGTTGTTCGCTAACACATACAACTGTATCAAAATATTTTTTTGATTCTAAAATAATTGGCGCTAATTTGATAGCTTCAGGTCTTGTGCCAAAAACAAACATTGTTTTCATAAAGCTTACTTTTAGCATATATTGTCAAAAAAAACAAGGAATTGAAGAATTGCTAGTGGAAAAAAAATATGTTAATATGATTTTGGTGAATGCTAAAGTTTGTGAAATTTTTTACTCTCTACAGTTAGAAGGCTCAATGCTGGGCTACCCGGCCGTTTTTGTAAGGTTTAGTGGGTGTAATTTAAATTGCGAATTTTGCGACACTAAGTATGCTTTTTTTGAATATGATACTTTAACTCAAAGCGAAATTGAAAATAAAATTTCTCTGTACAATTGCAAAAGAATAATTTTTACTGGTGGAGAACCTCTCTTAAATGCTTATTTTATAGAATCTTTTATTAATAAACTTAAAAGTAAATATGAGTTTTTTTTAGAGACAAACGGTACAATATGGGTGGATTTTGCAAGCAAGTTTAAACACATTGTAGTTAGCCCAAAATTTGACAATTTAAATTTTGATGTATTAAAAAAATATAGCTTGCAAAACAATGTAGAGTTTAAAGTTTTAGTTGAAAACCCTGATTCTCTAAAACAAATTGAAGATTTTCTTAAAAGTTTAAATATAAATTCTGCCACGCTGCAACCTATTTATTTTCCAGATGAACCTCTAAATCAATTTTTAGAGCGCACAAGAAATATTATTGAAGCTTTTAAACAAAGTAAACTTACAAATAAAGATGTAAGGCTTATTATACAAAATCATAAAATAATCTACGAAAAACAAAGGGGTGTTTAAATGAAAAAATGCTTGTTAATATTTTCTGGAGGCCTTGATTCAACAACATGTCTTTTTTGGGCACTGGATAATTATGACGAAGTACATACAATAACTTTTGATTATCACCAAAGGCATGTAATAGAAAAAAAAATGGCTTTAAATACAATCAAATTAGCCAAAAACATAAAACAAAAAGATATAGATTATTTTGAGTTTAATATAGATTTATCCAGAATTGGTGCAAGCGCCCTTACGGATTTTTCAATTGATGTGCCTAAAAATAGAAATATAGATAATCAGATACCAATAACATATGTACCTTTTAGAAATGGTATATTTTTGGCAATTTCTGTTGCCTATGCAGAAAAGCTGGACATAAGCAACATCATTGGGGGATGGAATGTTTTAGATTACTCAGGATACCCAGATTGCAGACCAAATTTTTTGGAAAGCTTTAGACAAGCAGCTACACTTGGCACAAAAATTGGCCAAACAAAACCTTTCAATATCATAGCACCATTAATTGGATTAAAAAAATCTGAAATTATAAAACTTGGAAAAAAACATAATGCCGATTATTCTTATGCTTATTCATGCTACGAAGGCAACGAAATACCTTGCGGTCAGTGTGATTCATGTGTACTTCGCGCAAAAGGTTTTGAAGAAGCAGGTTTTGTGGATGACTATATGGTTAGGCTTGCTACTTCATCAAAGGAAACAAAATCACATCCCTGATGGATGTATTGTTTGTTAAAAGCATTACAAGCCTATCAATACCAATGCCTTCTCCTGCCGTAGGTGCAAGTCCATATTCCAGTGCAACTATATAATCTTCATCATACATAGAGGCTTCTTCATCGCCTTTGTTTCTTTCTTCCAATTGCTTTATAAATCGCTCTTTTTGGTCAAATGGGTCGTTAAGCTCTGAAAATCCATTTGCAATTTCCATATTTGCAATAAATAACTCAAACCTATCTGTGAAAAGAGGGTCTTGTTTGTTCTTTTTTGCAAGAGGGCTTATCTCAACCGGGTAATGCGTGACAAATGTAGGGTTTATCAGTTTTGGTTCAACCAAAGCATCGAATAGTTCGGCTAAAATTTTTGCGTGGGGAGTATTTTCATCAACCTTTTTTTCTAATTGCAAAGCAAGTTTTAAACACTGATCTTTATCTGAGATTATATCATCTGTGAGTTCACCTATTTCCTTTAGGGCATCTATAAACTTTATGCGCTTAAATGGTCTTGAAAAATCTATATCAAACTCACCATAAGTTATTTTTTTGCCTAAATTTAAATTATTTAATAGATAATCGAACAGTTCTTCTGTAAAATCAAGCAAAAAATTATACTCTTTATATGCACAGTAAAATTCCATCATTGTAAATTCTGGATTATGCTTTAAGTCCATACCTTCGTTTCTAAAGTTTCTGTTTATCTCGAAAACCCTCTCAAGCCCTCCTACAACCAAGCGTTTTAAGTAAAGCTCTGGTGCAATTCTTAGGTACATATCAATATCAAGTGCATTTAAATGCGTAACAAAAGGTTTTGCCGCAGCTCCACCAACGAGTTTATGCAACATTGGTGTTTCCACTTCAAGAAATTTATTATTTATCATGAATTCTCTAATTAAAGCAATAATTTTTGAACGTTTAAAAAACGTTTCTCTAACGTCTTCATTTACAATTAAGTCTACATAACGTTGTCTGTATCTAAGTTCTTTATCTTGTAAACCGTGAAATTTTTCAGGCAATGGCCTTATTGATTTGGTTAACAAATGTAACTTAGTCGCATTAATAGTAATTTCTTGTGTTTTTGTTTTAAAAACATTGCCTTCGATGCCAACTATATCGCCGATGTCGAGTTTTTTGTAAACAGTATAATTTTCTTCTAATAGGTTTTTTTGGCAATATACTTGTAGCGTGCCGCTAATATCTTTTAGTTTCAAAAAGCCAGCTTTACCAAAATCCCTAATGGAAATCACTCTTCCTGCAATTTTATAGTATGTTTGAATTTCTTTTAATTGTTCACTATCATAATCTTTGTACTTGTTTGAGATATCGTCCAAAAAATATTCTGGTGAAAATCCGTTAAAATAAGGATCAACTCCTATTGCCTGTAATTCTTGCAACTTTTCAATTCTTCTTTTTATTAATTTATTCTCGTCATCAATCATTTTCTACCCCTTTAAGAAATTTTAGATTTTCGTATAAAAAATCATTAATTTCGCCATTTAACACATTTTCAGCAGCTATGTTTGTTTTTTCAAGGTTTGTTCTATGGTCTTTTACCATTTTATAGGGATGTAGCACATAAGATCTAATTTGACTACCCCATTCTACTTTCTTTTTTTCTCCACTTATATCTTTTATTTGAGCTGCTTTTTTTTCTTCTTCAAGCTTATATAATTTGGATTTCAAAATCTTCAATGCAGTGTTTTTGTTCTTTAATTGACTTCGCTCTGTCTGACATGTTACTACTATACCTGTAGGTGTATGCGTTATGCGTATTGCAGAATCTGTTTTGTTTACATACTGCCCACCTGCTCCACTTGCACGGTATGTATCAATTTTTAAATCATCTGAATTGATTTCTATATTAATGTCATCTTCAATATCAGGTATAACGCTAACGGAGGCAAAAGAGGTATGACGTCTTTTGTTTGAGTCAAAAGGTGAAATCCTAACCAAGCGATGTATGCCATTTTCGCCTTTTAAATAACCATATGGGTGATCTCCAGATACAATAAATGTAATGCTTTTATAACCTGCCTGGTCACCCTCTTGCATGTCTGCTATTTCAATTTTGTAATTGTTGCTTTGCGCCCACATGGTATACATTCTAAAAAGCATTGCAGTCCAATCGCAACTTTCAGTTCCGCCTGCACCTGAATGAATTGTAACAATTGCATCATCTTCATCATGGGGACCAGACAAAAGAGATTTAATTTCAAACTCTTCAAATTTATTACCGAGCTCTAAAATTTCCTGGTTAAATAGGTTTTCATCCTCTGCTTGCATATTCATCTCTTCTAACAAACTTAATTCATTGTCTAAGGATTTTATTTGTTCAACAATGTTTTGATAAAGTCTTTTTTTCCTTTCAAGTTGCTGCAGTAAAGAGTAATCACTCCATATTGATTTATCCTGAAGTTTTTCTTCAATTTCCTTGATGGTTTGTATTTTTTTATCTAAGTCAAAGATACTCCATTATTTTATCTAGTTTTTTCCTTAGCTCTTTGAGTGTCATGTTCTTTCTCCTTGTTATTAATTAAGAAAAGTTTTCTCAGTATTTTGTGTGCTTTTTTAACTTCATTTGTAGACAATTCTCCAATTTTTTTATACATGTCTTTTCTATTTAGTGTAGCAATTTTATTAAACCTTACATAGCTAGGCAGCAATAAACCCTTTTCTCTATAATCTTCAATTTCAAGTTCCATTTCTTCATTATGCTTATGAGTTGTAATTCTTGCTACCACAATATCTTCATCTCCAGTGTCAATCAATACTAAAGCAGGTCTTCTTATAGTTTTATCTAAATTTGTAAATGGAAATGATACTACAACAACATCACCAAACGCATACTTCGTCATATATACTATCCTCAAGTAAGTCATCGAAAAAATAATTGTATGCCAAAAGCATCCACAATTTATCTTCTTCTGCTAAAAAAACGTTACAAACAATATCGAACACGCAATAGTTAATAACTTCTGCCTGCTGAAAAAAGTCAATAGTGCTCTGTTGTACTTCTATATCTAAAAGATATTTCTCCATAGATTATCCCTCCTTGTGCGCAATATGCAAACAAGCAACACCAAAACTTAACATACGAATATTCACACGTTTAAAACCAACTTGCAACATTGCATCAGACAAAAATACTGGATTTGGGAAATATCTAATTGTTTTAGAAAGATACTCATAAGCTGTCTTGTTTGAAAAAACTCCGGCAATCTGAGGTAAACAATAGTCTTTATAAACGATATAAGCTGCATTAATAATTGGGTTTTTGGGTTTTGAAAACTCTAAAACCAATAATTTGCCAGATGGTTTTAGAACTCTTTTGAATTCATACAAAGCTTGTATTCTATTCTTAATATTCCTAATGCCAAAAGAAATTATTACGTTATCAAAAAAATTATCATTAAATGGCAAGTTTAAAGCATCGGCACAAATGAGATTTATATTATTAATACCTTTTGTTTTTTTAAGTGCAATATTTAGCATTCCTATACTAATATCAGCTCCAATTACATTCTTTGTTGGATCAGCTTTATGAATAGCTAGTGCTACATCTGCGGTCCCTGTTGCTATATCTAATACATTATTGCCATCAATGTAGGATATAGCTGTTTTTCTCCACGCTTTATCAATATTAAAGCTCAATATGTGATTTAATAAATCGTATGTTTTGGATATATAAGAAAACATTTCACCGATTTCAGCCATACGTTTACTTTTTATCATTAATAGATTTTTTAGTCAAATATTTTAAATCAATAGTTGAATTTTTTATTTTTTGCGTGTATTATTACATAAACTCTTTAAGTAGGAGGGCGATTGAGAACAGAAATTTTCTCAAAAACTTTGAAAGAAAAAAGCATAGACATAGCCATCTTAATGCAGTCAACTGACATTTTTTATTATAGTGGTACATTTGCTAATGGCGTGCTAATTATAACAAAAGATAATGAAAAGTTTTTGTTTGTAAGGCGTGGACTTGATAGAGCGTTAAAAGAGACAAATATAAGCGTTTCTTATATGCATAGTTTTTCAGATATAAAAAAATTTATACAGCAAAATGGTTTTAAAAGTGAAACGGTTGGTCTTGAATTCGATGTTTTGCCTGTTAGTTTTTACCAGAAATTTAAGGAAATTTTTGATAGAAGTCAGTTAATAGATATTTCAAATGATATTAGATGGCAAAGAAGAATAAAAGATTCAATTGAGCTGGAAAACATAACGCAAGCTGCCAAAAGCCTTGATTGTCTAATGAGCGATGCAAAAATATACCTGGAAGAAAATAAAAGAGAAATTGATATTAGCGCCAAACTTGAATACTTTGCACGCCTTAGAGGACATCAGGGCAGAAACCGCATGAGAATGTTCAATGGCGAGATATTTATGGGGCATGTTATATGCGGATTTAATGCTGTGGGCTTTTCTGGCTACGTAAAACCACTAACAGGCAAAGGCATGTATCCTACATACCCAGAAGGTGCAAGCACAGATAGAATTGAAAAAGACAAACCAATTATTGTTGATTTTGTTTTTAATTATAATGGGTATCTGGCAGATCAAACACGCACTTTCGTAATTGGTGACTTAAATAGCGATCTTTTAAAAGGCTACCAGTTTTGTTTTGATTTAATAAATTGGTTTGAAGATTATGCAAAACCTGGCATAAAAACTGTAGACATATATATAAAATCTCTTGAAAAAGCGAAAAATGCTGGTTATGAGAATATCTTTATGGGAATTGGAAAAGATAGGGTAAGTTTTTTGGGTCATGGTCTGGGTCTGGAGCTTGATGAATATCCGTTTATTGCAAAAGGAATGGACTATCCCTTGGAAGAAAATATGGTATTTGCATTTGAGCCGAAACTTATCTTTAAAGAAGGCGCAGTGGGTTTGGAAAATACATATGTTGTAAGAAAAGATTGTGTCGAGAGTTTAACCAAATTTCCAAAACAACTAGTAAAGTTATGATATACGATTTTGAATTTAGAAAAAATATTAAAAAGAAGATAATATATGAAACAATAGCTAAAGAAATTTTAGATGTATGGGATACTAAATCGTTTTATGATATAAAGAAAAAATATTTGCAGTTAGCAAAAAAGTTTCACCCAGATGTAAACCACACTGAATCTGCCAAAAAGAAATTTCAAGATATTTCTTTGTCTTATAAAATATTGACGCAATGGGATGACTCTATTTTGAATGAAAAATTTTCAACCGTGAGTGATTTTGATATTAAAATCATTAAAATTAAAGCAAACATCAAAAATGAAAAACAATTTAATCAATTTAAAGGCATATATTAAAAGGAGGAAGATTATGGCTGTTTGTGGAATTACAGTAATACCAATCGGCACCTCTTCGCCAAGCGCAAGTAACTATATTGCCAAAGTTGTTTCAATAATAAAAGAAAGCGGGTTTAAAAGCATGCCAACGCCTATAGGCACAGCAATAGAAGGTGATTTAGAAGAAATTCTAAAACTCATACCAAAAGTAAGAGATGCTATTTATTCAGAAGGTTTAAACAGAGTAGTTATGAATATCTATATAGATGAGCGAAATGATAAAGAATTAACCCTTAAAGGTAAGATGGAATCATTAGAAAATAAATTAGAAAGGAGAAAGTAAATGAAAGTTATGTTACCATTGATTGATGAAAATTTGAGTGAGCATTTCGGCAGAGCTCAGAGGTTTGTAATTTATGAAATAGAAAATGGTGTTGTAAAAGACAAAAAGTTTTACGAATCAGTAGAACATCAAGAAGGTTCTTTTCCTGCATGGGCAAAATCTCAAAATGTTAATTTGGTAATACTTTGTGGTGTTGGGCCAAAAGCTATAGAGTTTTTCAATAGCTATGGTATTGATGTTATATCTGGTGTGGCCTCTCAAGAACACTCAAAAATAATGCAGGATTATCTAAATGGTACTTTAATTTATTCAAATAAATCTGTGTGCGAACATTAATTTGGAGGCTATATGGAATTTGTTTTTGCTTCAAAAAATATTGAACTTACGGATGCTATAAAAAATTATGTGCAAAAGAAAATAGGTAAGCTAGAAAAAATTTGCGATATAATGAAAGCTGAAGTAATGATCAGCGTAGAAAAATACAGACACATAGCTGATGTAAAATTAATAACAAAAAGAGACACTATTAAAGCTACAGAAACTTCGCGAGATCTTTATGCAAGTATTGATTTACTTTATGATAATCTAGAGAGACAGATTAAAAAATTTAAAGAAAAAAAATCTGAAAAGAGAAAGATTAACAACGCAAGTGAAGTTGTAAGTGAATTTGAAGGATCAAATATTATAAGAAAACAAATTGATGAAAAACCTATTAGCATAGAAGAGGCGCTCAGTATAGTTCAAAAATCAAATGATGGTGTGTTAGTTTTCTACAACTCAGAAACAGAGGATGTCAATGTTCTATATAAAAACAGCGACGGAAGCTATACTCTTATAGATACATAAAATGGACTTTAAAGACCTTATAAAACAAATAGATGACGTTGTAGTTGACGTTTCTGTAAAAGATAAATTTGATTTATTTAATAAAATAAGTCAATTTGTGGGTGCAAAAATTAATGTTAGTTATGATATTATTTATGATCTACTAAGAGAAAGGGAGTTGTTGGGCTCTACTGCAATAGGCAATGGGTTTGCCCTACCCCATTTAAAACTTAAGGGTATAAAGCCATATATATGTGTTTTTGTTTTAAAAACGCCTATTGATTTTGATTCAGTAGATAATGTAGCAGTTAGTGTGGTATTTGCTGTATTGTCGCCTTCTGATAAACCATCATTGCAGTTAAAAACGCTAACATCGCTTGCTAGAATGCTAAAGAAGCTATACGCAGATTTTTTTTTGGATAAAAGTCCAGATGAAATAAAAAATTATTTAAAAATTTTTGAAGAAGATGAAAAGAATTAACAAGTTTGTGTTTATTAGTGGCTTGTCTGGCTCTGGCAAAAGTAGTGCATTAAAAGTCTTTGAAGAATTAAGATTTTTCTGCATGGATAACTTTCCTTTGCAGTTGATAAAAAAATTTATCGATATTGTTGAAGAAGGTGCTTTTGCTGTTAAAGATATAGCTGTAGTTTGCGATATAAGAGAAATTGACTTTCAAAAGTTTTTTTTTGAGTCAGTAGAGTGGCTCAAAAGTAAAAATATTAATGTTATAATACTGTATCTTCATTCAAATAAAGAAAAACTAATCACGAGATACCAGGAAACAAGAAGACAGCACCCTTTGAGTATAATCAAACAATTGTCTTTAACTCAGGCCATAGAAGAAGAAAAATCCATTATGGAATGCGTTGCTAAAATTTCGGATTTTGTTATAGACACAACAGATCTCAATGTAAATAACCTCAAAAATTTAATTTTGGCAAAGTTTGGGGATACTCAGGCTTTAAAACCTATCGTACAACTTGAATCATTTGGTTTTAAGTATGGTTTGCCGGCAGAAAGTGATTATGTTTTTGATGCAAGATTTTTACCAAACCCGTATTTTATTGAATCACTTAAAAACACAACGGGCTTAGATGAAGTCACTTATAATTTTGTATTAAGTCAACCTAACGCTAAAGAATTTATTGATAAAATCAAGGATTTTTTGCAATTTGTATTGCCTTTGTTTAAAGATATGTCAAAAAGCTATATTACTATTTCTATTGGCTGTACTGGCGGCAAACACCGCTCAGTTGCTATTGTTAAACACTTAGAAGGGTTTGTAAAAAGCATGGATTATATTGTAAACACAATCCATAGAGATATAGGAAGGTAAATTTATGCATTGTTTGGGTTTAAAATCTTTTAATAAAAATCAAGTTGAAAGCATTTTAGAAAAGGCCGTTTATTTTAAAAACACTAAAAATTACACCAAAAGCCTGCAAGATGCAATTGTTGTCAATATGTTTTTTGAAAACAGCACAAGAACAAAAACTTCGTTTGAGATTGCCGCGTTAAAGCTTGGCGCAAGGGTTGTAAATTTTGATTATACAAAGTCAAGCTTGCAAAAAGGTGAAAACTGGATTGATACAATTACAAACTTAAACGCTATGCATCCAGATTTTTTTGTAATCAGACACTCTTATTCAGGTTTTGCTTACTATATTAGCCAATTTACTCAAGCAAATGTTATAAATGCAGGCGATGGCACGAACGAACACCCTTCTCAAGCTCTTCTTGATTTGATGACAATGTATGAGCACAAAAAAGATATAGAAAATCTTAAAGTTTGCATAATTGGCGATATAGTTAATTCACGTGTAGCAAGAAGCCACATGTATTTAGCAAAAATGCTTGATTGGGATTTAAGTTTTTATGGACCCAACACATTTTTACCTCAAAATATAGATATAAAAATAGAAAAGGATTTAAAACAAGCAATTTCAAACAAAGATTTTGTTATACTTTTGCGCATACAGCTTGAAAGAAAAAGTGGTGTAAATATACCTTCACTTGGCGAATATAATAAATTTTTTGGCATAAAAGAGCCCATTGGTGCTTATATTATGCATCCAGGCCCTGTAAATAGGGATGTCGAGTTAGATTCAACTGTTTATATAGATAGAAACGTGCTTATTACAAAACAGGTTGAAAATGGTGTATTTGTAAGGATGGCAATATTTGACTTTTGCATATCTAATTAAAATCGCCAAAATCTTATTGTCATAGGTATAGCATCAACGATAAATTTGCTAATTTTGCTTTTGTTTGATAAGTCGTACAATATTTCCAATGCTTGATTGTGGTTAAATGACTTTTGTCTATATGGTCTAATTTGTCTTAGGGCAGAGTATATATCTGCAACAGCCATTATTTGATCAAATACTGACAATTG
>NZ_JBMFGQ010000007.1:0-46655 GCF_049977265.1 Desulfurella sp.
ATTTACCCTATTGCAGCCCTTGCAATAATAACCATCATAATATCGGATGTTCCAGCAGATGGCCCAAGTACAAAAGAATCTCTTAAGAATCTAGTGACGATAGATTCTTCAACTACGCCATAGCCACCATGTATATCTACAGCCATTTTTGCACACTTTTGAGCTGCTTCTGTAGTGTAGTATTTTGCCATTGCAAACTCTAGATCACACCTTTGGCCTTTGTCTTGCATACTGGCTGCTCTATAGCCAAGTAGTCTTGAAATCTCAAGATCCAGTTTCATCTGTGCAAGTTTATTTTGTATTGTTTGAAGGTTGCTTATAGGCTTGCCATACAATATGCGTTTTTTTGAGAAATTAACCGATTGCTCTAAAAGCGTAGAAATTATGCCAAGACCTACGCCTACCATACCCCCTCTGCCTACTTCGCCAATTGCGCTCATTGCTACCCTCATACCTTTACCTTCTTCACCAAGTAGGTTTTCTTGAGGGACTTTACAGTTTTGGAGCAAGATCTCACCTACACTGCACCCATGAAGCCCTATTTCATTCCAGTCTTTGCCCCTTTTGAAACCTTCAAAATTATCTTCAATAATGAATGTAGAAAAAGCTTTTGGGTTATTTGGGTCTTTTGCCAATACTACAAATGTATTGGCAACAGGGGCATTTGTTAGCATTATTTTTCTTCCGTTTAGTATGTAGTAATTGCCTTCTTTAGTGTAAGTTGTTTCTATGCCAGTTGGATCTGATCCGCCTGTAGTTTCAGTTACTGCTACCGTAGCGAGTTTTTCACCACTTGAAAGACCTGGAAGGTACCTTTGTTTTTGATCATCATTGCCTGATTTTAAAATAGGCTCAATGCCCAGGCCAAATATTTGAAGCATCATGGAAACACCAGGTGAAACTTTAGCTATTTCTTCTAGAGCAATAAGCCTTGCAACATAACCAAGACCTAAGCCGCCATACTCTTTTGGTATAAATACACCTGTAAGCTTTGCCTGCTTTATAGCTTCTACCACTTCTTTGTCTGCAGTTTTGTTTTGTTCCATTTCTTTTACTTTAGGTGCAATTTTGCTGGCTGTAAAGTCTGCAACTTGTTTTCTAAAATCTTCCTGTTCTTGTGTAAAAGTGAAATCAATCATAAAAACCTCCAAAAAAATACCAATAAGATTATATTTAATATAAACCTTATTGGTATCAAATCAATTAAGTAGCACTCCATCCACAATCAATTGTCATCATCGAGCCAGTTATGTAGTCGGCTGCAGGCGTACATAAAAATTTTGCTACTTCTGCTATGTCATCTGGCTCAATAAGTTTTTTTATTGCTGCTTTTTTAAGCATAATTTCTTCTATAACCTTTTCTCTTGGTATACCATGTGTTTTAGCCTGGTCATCAATCTGGTTATCAACAAGTGGTGTTCTAACATATGATGGACAAATAGAGTTTACAGTAATACCGTATGGAGCACCTTCCAAAGCTGCTACTTTTGTTAAACCAGAAAGACCGTGTTTTGCACTAATATAGGCAACTTTGAATTCTGAAGCCCTAATGCCATGCACGGAATTTATGTTTATTATTCTTCCCCATTTTTGAGCTTTCATTGAAGGCCAAACGTATTTTGTAAGTAAAAAAGGTGCAGTTAGCATCAAAGAGATTATAAAGTTCCATTTATCTTCGGGGAAATTTTCAATTGGAGATACATGTTGAATACCTGCATTATTTACAAGTATATCTACTTTGGAGTATTTTTTTAATACATAATCCACTAAGTCTTTACATCCTTTTTGTGTACTTAAATCTGACGCAAAATAATCGGCTTTTATTTTATCTGATTCCTGACTTAGTGAAGCTTGATTAATATCAGACATTATAACATTAGCACCTTCTTTTGCAAAACTTTGAGCTATAGAAAGACCTATCCCGCTTGCTGCACCCGTTACTATGCAAACTTTGTCTTTTAACATTTTTACCTCCTATTTATTCCATATGCTTAAAATAAAGTTTCATTTTTTCTGGCAAATAGTCTCCTGCAGACTGTTTTGTAAACAAAGAAACAAAAATCATTATTATAAAAACAAACATAATCATGTAAGAGTATCCAGCAATTCCGCCTGGAAGTTTTTGTTTTAACACTTGTTCATAAACTATGGATACAAAAATGCTCATAAACAGAACAATTATTTCTGAGGTGATAGCTGCTTGGGTAGATGCTTTTTGCCATTGATATCCAATAATAACTGGTAGAGATGCACCGATAAATGTTCCAAGTCCAAGCACACCTAAAAGAGCAACCATATACCCACCATATAATCCAAAAATACCAGCTCCAATAGTTAAAATAATCAGTGCCCACCTACCCCAAATTACTTCTTCTTTTTGCGATAATGTCTTTTTGAAGGATTTAGGAATATCTCTTGTTATAATTGAGGAACCTATAACTAAAAATGAACTTGAAGTAGACATAGTAGCTGCAAGAAGCCCGGCAAAAAGTATAATAGCTAAAACAGGCGGTAAATGATTAAAAAAATGAAATATGGTTTCATCAGGTACTTTAAATGGTTTAACCTGACCTGAAGCTACTAAATATAAAACTGCTGTTCCAGGCAGTATGTATAAAAGACTCATTATGCCATAACCTACTCCACCTACCAGTCCAAATGTTTTCAGGCTTTTATAACTTTTTAGAGAATATAGCTTTGTATTTACATGTGGTTGACCTATAACGCCAATTGCCAAAACAAAAACCCACGACATAGCAAGCGGTAGCATAATATTATCCGGATGCCCTATTGGATCTATAAACTGAGGTCCAAACAATTTACTTGATGCAATTGTTATGGTTGCATGACCCATCCCACCTGTGATATAATAAAACCCAATAATAATGCCTAATATGCTAAATAATTTTAAGATACCTTGTAAAAAATCAACCTTTATGCTTCCAACCATACCACCGTAAACAGTGTATATAAGAGTAAATATTAATAGCGCTATACCACCAGCTTTTACTGAAATTCCAAAAATAGAATTTAAAATGTATCCGCCGGCTAAAATTTGAGCTCCAAGGTAGGCAAATATACAGATAATTAAATTAATAGCTATCAAAAACCTTAAAGTTCTGCTTCCATATCTGACATCTCCTAAATCTGCAAATGTCTCGATATTAGTAATTACAGACATCATTCTCATTGGTTTACCATTTAGCCACATCATTAAACCGTAACTTACAGTAAAAAATATACCCATGTACATTACTGCTGATCCAAATTTGTAATTAAGACCAGGTCCACCAACAAAACCAAAACCGCTCATGCCAGTCGTTGCAGCGGCAAGACCGGCTACTAAAGCACCGAACGTTTTACTGGATGCAAAAAATTTAGCACCACTTTTATCAGCCTGTTTTTTAGCACTTATTGCCCACCATAAAACTATAAGTGAATATAATAGCGTTATAATTATCTCCGCTGTTTTCATAAAAGGTCCTCCGATTATTTAATTTCTTCTTCCGGTTTTTCTTCTTGTTCATGCTTTTTATTAAAATCCTCTACATCAGAAATAAACGCATCCCATTCTTTTTGCGAAATTACATTTTTCTCAAAAAGCACTGTGTATGAGAGAATAGTTGTAAGAAAGCCACCTAATACAAGAAAAACAACCCATAAAATAGCTGTTCCTGGGTGCATTCCAAGAAATAGAGTTTTTGGTATTGCATTATAGTAAAGCTTCCAATAGTAGAATAAGCCTAAAAAACCTCCCCAGAAAATTACCAAAAATGTTCCATAAGGATAAATCAAAAACATTTTATCTACCCTTGAGCCGGCTCCAATTAGCATAAAATTTGCTAAGAGTAGAATACTAAAAAATACTGTTAGAGTTGGTAACTTAGCAAAAAAAAGTATGGCAATGACGATAGCCAAAGCACCCTCCAGGATCCATATTGCGTCTTTTACTTTACCTTTTATCATAAAATACCCCCTTTTATAAAATTATTCAGCTTTTCTTTCTATTACAGCTTTAAATGGATCTACTTCTTCACGAAGTATTCTTAATTCTTCTTGTGTGGGTGGTTCAGTTTGTTTAGGTGTTTGCTTGATTATTAATTCAAAACCCGTGTTGTTTTTAACATCATCAATACTAACACCTGGATGAATGGATTCAAGCGTCATTCTTTTAGTTTCTTCATCAAAGCCCATAACTGCTAAGTTAGTAATAATTTTGTATGGACCTGTATTTGGTGGCAAACCTGCCTGCTCTCTAGCACCTGGTCCTGTTAGATAGCCAGGTGTAGTGATAAAGTCTATTTTGTTTGTAAATCTTCTTATTGAGTGAGGCACTACCATAACAATTCTCCATGCCATAGAAGCAAAATCGTTTGCTCCTCCTGAGCCTGGAAACCTTACCTTTGGTTTTTTGTAATCGCCGATGACTGTGGAGTTAATATTGCCATAGGAATCTATTTGGGCACCCCCCAAAAAACAGTAATCGATAAGGCCTCGTTGAATCATTTCCATTTGATCACATGTAGAGCCAGTTTGAAGAGCTTTGTGCATTGTTGTTGAATCACCAACTGATATTGGCATAGCAGGAAGTACTGGAGCAACGGCACCTGCTTCAAATGTTATCAGTATATTTGGTGCATATAGTTTTTGGGCAAGCATAACAGCAGCGCACGGTATACCTGTGCCTACAGATACGCTTGCTCCATCTTCAAATATCCTTGAGGCTACGCATATCATTAATTCTATATCGTTGTAAGTGTTCATCTTAGGCCTCCTTCTATGATTATTTGACTTTCTAAATCTTTTAGATACTCAAGCCTTCTTATGCCACCACAGTTATCCAGATACTCATAAAAATCATTGCAGTTGTATATGTTTTTATCTAAATACTCCTGGAAGGTTTTTTCGTCTTCTGCAGCTTTTAGAAATTCTCTTAAATGATCTACATCCATAAAATATTCATATGGCATATTGCATGGGTAACTCCCGTATGGTGTAACCACAACTGCATCTACCTGGTAAAATGGTATAGTGGTGTTTTGCGGGTTATCTCTAAAGAATTCTGTTGGTACAATTTTTTCTGTGGTAATAATTACCTTTTTTGAAGCTTTTGCTATATCCACATCAGCTACAAGAACACCTCGTATATAACTATTCCCATAAATATCTGCTGCATGGACATGTATAACTGCTACATCAGGATACAGTGCAGGGACAGCTAAATACTTCATGCCGGTAAATGGACACGTGACTTCTTTTGCTGCTGAGTATTTTTGCGTATCTGTTCCAAGCATTGACCTTACGGGCAAGTATGATAAACCCATGGCAGCTGCCTTATAGCGCCATCCCATTGCACCATTGGACCACTCTGTTAACTGAATTGATCCACTTTCAAAGTATTTTTTTAATACCTTTGGTGCTCCAAGTGCTTCAAATGAAATAATGTAAGATGCATCAGCTTTATTAAATGTTTTACCTGCAGCTAAAAGGTCTGTATCTACATTAGATGTAAAACATGCTGCTATTAGGTTTTTTTTCTTTGCCCTTAAAAGCTCATGTATAAAAGCTGTAGGTATTCTTACAGTACCAAAGCCACCTATAGATATATAGTCGCCTTCTTTAACAAGAGAAACTGCTTGCTTTAAATCCATGAGTTTACTTGTCATTTTTTTAGATTTTTTTCTAAAAAACTCCCGCATTTCATCTGGATGATGAAATCCCAATAGCTCACCAATGCTTTCCATATTTGCCTCCTATTTAATATCGTTTGGTTCTAAATTTAGCTCTTTTGATTCATCGTATGAGTCATCAATACCTGCAAGATAGCGGGCTAAATTTTTTCTTGTTTCAAAATCGTATTCAATGCTTAAAGCTATTGTTTCCATAATTGGCGAACCACCCCCATGAACTCCAGCTATTTCATACCACGCTGTCATAGGTGATGCCCCAACATCTTCTATAAACTTCCATAACTTTAATGAGTAATCAGCAGTTAGATTTGGATTTCTTACTATGAATTGTTCTAAAAATCCTTTTGTTTCTTCAGCAAAAAAATCTTCTTTAAATGGTAAGGTAACGCTTATACCACCTGCTATTTCCGTTAAAAGATTATATTCATGATAGATAAGTTCTCCTGTTAGTCTCCTGCCTACATTTGCATAAATCGGGTTTGGGAAAAATACACCGGATTTTGTTTTTTCGCCAAATACAGCAGCAGCAATTCCAGCTGCATATGCAAGCTCAGCCGCACCTGCATACTCTGTTAGTTTTTCTTTTACATGAGGTACTTTTTCTATATTGTTAGCTTGTGCTGCCAAAGAAGCTGCGCCGCATAAGATGTCGGAAACTGCAGGTTTACACCCAGAATAACTATGCCTGTGGGAATCTGCAAAAAGCAACGCAAGCCTTCTGCCAAATTCCCACTCACCACACATAAACACTCTTTCTTTTGGTACGAATGTATTGTCAAATACAATAACAGAATCCGATACACCATATGTACAAAAAGGTGGTGCATTTTTATCATCTTTGTCTCTAAGCCATACGGGTCTTGTTATTAGATGCATATTATCCCAATCTCCAGGCAAGGCAAAAGCTACGGCAAAATCCCTATCGTCTGCTTTAAGTGCACGCGTGGGGATTACTATTATCTCGTCTGCGTAAGCTGCTTGTGTAACAGACATTTTGAAACCGCTAACTATTATTCCATCTTTTCTTTCTTCTACTATATGAACATAATGGTCTTTGTTTTGTTGTTCGTTGGGTCTTTTTAATCTGTCACCTTTTGAGTCCGTCTGGGCACAACAACCAACAAGGTCATTTTCCTGGTAATCCTTTAAATAATTCATAAATCTTTCATGGTAGTTTGTACCTTTTGCTTCATCTATTTCTTTTGTGCAAATAGCTAAAGCATTTATGGCATCATGCCCCATACAGCGCTGAATACAACCACCTACTCTCCTTGCGGCAAGCCTTATTAGCTTTTGTTTTTGCATCAAATCGTATGGGTTTTGAGGCAGGTAAGCCCAGCGGTTTACTTCTTTATTTATTAGATTTGAATGAGCCGTTGCTACATTTTTCCATTTTTCATCTTGAGCTAAATCAAATGTCACTCCAAGTACATTAAGGCCAGGTCTGAGCCTGGGGTCATCCCTTGTAACCTTTTTGCCACCTATGTATACATTGGGTTTCATAGAAAATAATTTTTCAAAGTATTGTTCTTTTGTTCTAAGCATTAAAGCCTCCTTTAGATAATTGTTTGGGCGCCATCTATAATAATTTCTGCGCCTGTTAAAAAGCCAGGAGCGCTTGCCAGATAAATAAATGTACTTTCAAGTTCACTTAATTCTCCAACCCTTTTTACTGGTATGCGCTCTTTTATGTATTCTTTTCCTTTTTGTGTATTAAAAAATGATTTATTTATGTCTGTTAAAAAATATCCGGGACAAACTACATTGACCTGGATATTGTATTTTACAAGTTCTAATGCTAGGACTTTACTAAAGTGTATAATAGCTGCTTTACTTGTGCAGTAACCACTCATGTATGGTGTTGCAAGTTTTCCCAAGATCGAAGCAATGTTAATAATTTTGCCACTATTTTGGGCAACCATTATTTTTGCGACTTGTTGGGATACAAAAAATGTTCCTTTGAAATCTATATTGAATACTTCATCAAATTCAGACTCGCTTAGCTCAATCACAGGTTTTTGAACGCCAGAAATGCCCGCTGCATTGATAAGTATATCGATTCTTCCAAACTCTTCTTTTACTTTGTTTACAGCATTTTTTACACTTTCCAAATCGCTTACATCCATCTTTACTGCAAGACAATTAATACCAAATATGGATCTTAACTCTTTTGCTTTTTGTAGACACAATTCATAGTTTCTTGCAGCAATTACTATATTTGCTTTTGCTTTTGCAAGAGCTATACTTGCAGTGTAGCCAATGCCCCTATAGCCTCCAGTTACTAAAGCATATTTGCCTTTCAAATCAATCTCGTACATACAACACCCTCTTTAGGATATTCTTTTAAATACTGTTGCAAAATTGCTTGCAGCAGATCCACCAATATTGAATGTTAGTCCTATTTTTGGATTATTTAACTGAAAGCCAAGTGCTTTACCAGTAAGCTGTCTTGTTGCAATAACAGCCATTGATACGCCAGTTGCACCAACTGGATGTCCTTTGGCTTTAAGACCACCGGATAAGTTTATAGGTATTTTTCCATCTTTATAAACAATACCTTCTTCTAAAGCTTTGTATCCTTCTTTATCCGATGTTATGCCAAGGGCTTCGTATGCCAATATTTCTGCAATTGTAAAACAGTCATGAACTTCGGCAAAGTCTATATCGTTTAGCGTTATTTTTGCTTTTTCATAAGCCCTTTTTATTGCAACTTTGCCTGCTGTAAATTCATAGTTAGGCCTTTTGGATAAAGATAGGTAATCGCAGGCAGACTCCAGAGCTGCTATTTCTACAATTTCATGTTTTATTGATCTAGCATTTTCTATATTGGTCATAACTACAGCAGCTGCGCCGTCTGTTATTAGAGAACAATCAAAAAGCCTTAAAGGATCAGCTATTATCGGATTTTTGCTATCTGGCATATTGAGGATATCTTCATAAGAAATATCAAGTGGCATTTGTGCAAGCGGGTTTAAAAGTGCATTTTTGTGGTTTTTTGATGAAACCTTTGCAAACATCTGTCTTAATTGTTCATTGCTAAAACCAAAATGAGCTTGATAGCCTTTTGCATACTCGGCAAAAAGTCCTGGGAAAGTCATACCCATCTGACCTTCTTGTGGCCAGTAAGATCCTTTTGCTAAAACTTCTGTTATACCTTTTGTATTTAGTGATGTCATTTTTTCTGCACCAATAACCAAGGCAAATTTTACTCTGCCAGATTCGATTGCGTTTATGGCTTGCAGTATTGCAGCAGAGCCGCTTGCGCAGGCACTTTCAACTTTAACACACGTTTTAAACCTTATAGACTCGTCTATTTCTACACTAACAGGACCAAGGTGGCCCTGATTGTTAAAATCAAGGCTACCATAGTTTGCAATCCATATAGCATCTATTTCTTTTGCGTCTATTTGTGCATCTTTTATAGCGTTTTTACCTGAACTTACTATAAGCTCATAAATGTTTTCTGGCAACTTGCCGAATTTTGTATGAGAAGTACCAATAATACATACACTCATGTTTCTCCTCCTTTTAACCGACTATTATTAACATAGAGCCAAAAATAATTGTTCCAATAAATAAAGCTAAAGTACAATAGCCCATTATATCTTTTGCACCAAGCCTGGCTATAGCTAGTATAGGTAATGCCCAAAATGGCTGCATCATATTTGCTACCTGTTCGCCGTAAGCTATTCCCATCGCTGTTAAGGCTTGAGAAGAGCCAAGGGTTTGTGCAGCAGGCACCATAATAGGTGCTTGTACTACCCAGTGTCCTCCACCAGATGGTATAAATAAACTAATGATTATGGATGAAATAAATGACCAGAAAGGTAAAGTGTGAGCTGTAGAAAAACTTACAAACCATCCTGCCATAACAGCTGCAAGACCACTGCCAGTTATAAGTCCCATAATGCCACCATATAGAGGATATTGCAAGATTAATGGGCCAGTAACTTTGGCTGCATTATTAAAAGTTTTTACATAAACGATGGGTTTCCAGTGGAGAATAAGTCCAACTAAAAACATTATGAATATAAATTTATTTATATCTAATTTAAACCCAAATTTAAAAAGATAGATCAAACCAATTAAAAATACTATAACGTTAAGTATCCAGGCATTTTCAAGTTTGGAGGCAAAAGTGTTATCTTTTTTAACTTCTTTTGCTTGTTCTAACTCTTTATCTTGTGCTTCAAGTATTGATTTATCAATTATTTTGAGGTCTTTTTTTGGTTGTGTAAAGTATATTACAAAAGAAAGAATAATCACCGTAATTACAGTAGCTATTAAGTTATACCAGGCAAAAACAGTTTGCGATAAACCAACGATTACATGTGTATGTTGCTCAATTATATTCATCGGGTTGCCTTTTGATGCAATAACTAATGCAATTGAACTTGATAGGCCTCCTGCCCATACTATAAAACCTATGTAAGCACTAGCAACCAGGTACCCAAAATCTGCTTTTTCCACTCTTTTGGCTATTTCTCTGGCTAATATTGCTCCCGTAATTAACCCTAATCCCCAATTAATAAAAGAAGCTATTGCTGCAATCAAAAATATCATTACTGCAGCATTTGCTTGATCTTTGGGTATGCCAGCTAAAAAAGTTAAAAATTTTTTAATAATTTTTGTTTCAGCTAGAGTATATCCAGTTACTAATATGAGTACCATTTGCAAACCAAATGTTAATATAGCCCACAAACCTTTGTACCAATCCTCAACCATTTTTATAAATGGCGTTGGCGTAAGCAACAATGCCATAACAAAAGACAATAAAGTTAAAACGATAACAAATAAAAATGGATCTGGCATATACTTTTGCATAAGTTTTACAAAAAAGTTTGAAATTTTACCTAACATATAAACCCCCCTTTAAAATTTTGTTCGATATTAACTAAAGCAAAAACCGTTCCTAATTATTTAACTATATGTTTTCATTATATTGTTAATATTTTATAAAAAGTAATTTATAATTTAAATCTTAAAAAATGGCAATATTCTAAATATTTTGAATCAATACTTAGAATTTTATTTTTTATATAGCATAAACTTTGATTTATTTTTGTATAATTTGATTCACTTTTGAATCGATATATTATGTTGTTTTAGTTTTCTTACAATTGTAGGTTGCGATACGCCAAACTTTTTGGCAAGCTCACGCGTATTTTTGCAAGTTGGTAAAAGATTAAGCAAAAGCTCTTTTTCATAGTTTTTTAGTATGAATTTTGGGTTTACATCGTATTGTTGAATATCTTCTATTGAAGTATAGTCTGTTCTGGTTATTATGTTTTTGGTTGTTGTTACAAGAAGTTTTTCAATAACATTTTCTAATTCTCTTACATTACCTTTCCATGGAAGTGACTTAAATAAATCAATTAGCTCGGAATCGAGCTGCTTATTAAAGTTGTATTTACTGTTTATCCTGGAAGCTACATAATTAACAAGAGGCTCTATATCATCTTTTCTTTGTCTAAGTGGCGGTATATGTATTGGTATAACGTTCAGTCGATAGTATAGATCCTCTCTAAAAAGTTTATTTGATATCATATCTTTTAAGTTCCTATTGGTTGCAGCAATTATTCTTACATCAACATTAACAATTCTAGGAGAGCCAACTCGCGTGAATTGTCTATCCTGCAAAACCTGCAGTAGTTTTGCCTGGACATTTAAAGGCAATTCTCCAATTTCATCTAAAAATATTGTTCCTTTTTGAGCTGCTTCAAAAAAGCCTTTTTTGCCTTTAGGGTTAGCACCTGTAAAGGCTCCACCTTCATACCCAAAAAGCTCTGTTTCAATTAGATTTTCTGGGATGCTTGCACAATTTACTTTTACAAAAGGATAATTTTTGCGTGGGCTTGCATCGTGAATGAATTTTGCTATAACCTCTTTTCCAACACCAGATTCACCTGTAATTAACACAGTGGAATCAACATTTGCAACCCTTAGTGCAAAGTCTACAATATTTACCATCTGAGAGCTAAATGCAATAATCTGATTATTGTTATTTTGTTTGCTGTCATAATCAATGTCACCCATATAGTGCACTTCACTTAAATCATAAACTGTATTTACTACGTATTTCAAATTTCCACTTTGGTCAAAAAAAGGTTTGCCTCTAGCTAAAAGTTTTCTATTTGTTTTTGTAATATAAGAAACCGCAGCAGGTTTTTTTGTTTTTATAACTAGTAGTGTTGCAGATGCTGTAAAGTACTTTTGTTTTACTAACTCTTCAAGTGTTTTCCCCACAAGTTCTTTAGCTTTTATTAAAGACATTTCTTCAAATGCTTTGTTTACGTACAGTGTTTTGCCTTTTTCATCTGTAAAATAAATTCCCACAGATAAATTATCCATTATTATATCTTTTGTTGTGCTATTTAAAATAATATCAATCATTTACTTTAAATTTTTAGATTAAAATTCTACAATATCAGAATTTCCTACATACAGTTTGCTTTGACTGCCAAATTTTGCACTGCCTCCGACTACATTTATACCTTTTTTTATCATATGTTCGACGGCAACCACACCTGTACAGTGATTCGCGGCAACTTTTTTTAAACCCCAGCTACTAAGTTTTTCTATTTCTTTAGCTTTTTGATCATTCCAATCTTCCAGTAGCGAGATGTGTAAACCGCCATATAAACCATAAAGATTATTTCCATAATTGTTTTTTACATATTCCATCATTGCGTTAACACCTGGATGACAGCAGCCAGTGATTGTAACAAATCCTTTATCTTTTAGATTGAATACTAAAATTTGCTCATTTTTTACGCCTAGAATTATATCCATTTTATAAACAAAAGAAGAAAGTTCATCGTTTTGAAATCTATCATAAACCTCTATTAGTTTGCCTTTAAAATTGCTTTTTTCAATTATATCATAGCCTTTTGCGCTAAAACCAACCGGTATATACAAATTAAAATCCTTTCTAATTTTAGTTATACTGTTTAGACCCCAAAAATGATCCATATGTTCGTGGCTTATAAAAACATCGTTTAATTTATCTTTTTTTAAAAGTTCAAGAACACCTTCTCTGTCAAATACCCAATCCATATATTTTTCTCTCCAGCCAACATCAAGTAGAGCGTAACCTTTTTGTTCGTTTTTTGTGTATTCTATCAAAGCACTGTAGCCGCCAGCATTCTTATAATCCCAGCTAATCAAATATTGGTTTGTATTCATCCCGCCTGCTTTTTTAATATCGCTCATAAGCAAATCTGTATCAAACCAGCTTGTTTCAGATAAGCATGTAACTTTTAAGCTATCTACGCTAAACATAAAAACCCCCTAAAAAATATAAGTGCTAGCTAATTTTACTTCCTGGCTTAATGTCACCGTTAATAGTTAATAATTTTAAAGTTTTTCCATCTTTTGCAGCAAGCAACATGCCATTTGATTCTACATTCATTAATTTTGCCTTTTGCAAGTTTGCTACCACTATTATTGTTTTTCCAACTAAATCTTGTGGTTCAAAGTATTCTTTTATGCCTGCAACTAAAGTTCTTGGTTCTTCTTCGCCAATGTCTATTTTAAGTTTCATTAATTTATTTGATTTTTCAATGGGTTTTGCTTCTAAGATTTTTGCAACCCTAAGGTCTATTTTTTTAAATTCATCTATGCTAATCCGCTCCTGGCTTTCTTGAAGTTTTTGCTCATATTCGTACCTTTTAAAAAGCATTTCTTTTTTTCCAATTTTTACAGTATCTGCTTTCCAGTTTAAAAAAAAGTCAATATCTTTTTTGCTAATATCGTCATCAAAGCCTATTTGATTGTAGATTTTTTTTGCTGTATCTGGCATGAAAGGCAAAATTGCCCCACTAATAAATTTTATTACACAATATATATTAAATAAAACATTATCAAGTTCGTTTTTATCTTTAATTGTCCAGGGCTGTTTGTCTGTAATATATTTGTTTGCAAATCTTACAAAGTTCATTATTGATTCAAGTGCTTCGTCAAATCTGAAAATATCAAAAGCAGTTTTTATGTTTTCAAATGTTGATTGGGCTAAATTTTTTATTGTATTATCCACAGTTGCTTCTTTTACAATACCATTATTGTATTTTTCTATCATTGTAAGAGACCTATTGATTAGATTTCCAAGGTCATTTACAAGATCACTATTTATTTTTTCAACAAATTCTTTTTCGCTAAAATTGCCATCCATACCAAACGGAACGGCTTTTAACAGATAATATCTGTATGAATCGCGCGGGTATTTTTCTATCATTTCGTTTGGATCTACAACATTGCCAAGTGATTTACTCATCTTTTTGCCATCAACTGTCCACCAGCCATGCGCTACAATATGCTTTGGCAGAGGCAACCCAAGGCTCATTAAAAACGCAGGCCAATATACAGCGTGAAATTTAAGTATGTCTTTTCCTACAAGATGAACATCAGCAGGCCAGATTTCAAGGAAATTTTCATTTGGATAGCCAAGAGCAGTTAAATAGTTAAATAGTGCGTCAAACCATACATATATCGTGTGTTTTTCATCAAAAGGTACTTTTATTCCCCAATCAAGATTTATGCGTGTAACACTTAAATCCTTAAGTCCACTTTTAACAAAACTTACAATTTCATTGTTACGAGATTTTGGCATTACAAAGTCTGGGTTTTCTTCGTAAAACTTAAGCAATCTGTCCTGATATTTTGATAATTTAAAAAAATAAGATTCTTCTTTTATTAGCTCAAGTGGTCTATTGCAATCTGGACATGTATTGTTTGGGCCTGGTTGTGTATGAAATGTTTCGCATGGCACACAATACCAGCCTTCGTATTCATCTTTGTAAATATCTCCATTTTTATAGACTTTTTCAAATATTTGCGCAACAGCTTTTTTATGGTAGTCATCTGTTGTTCTTATAAATTTTGTATTTGTTATATCAAGTTTTTTCCATAAATTTTGAAATCTCACAACAACTTCGTCTGCCAACTGTTTTGGTGTTTTGTTTAACGCTTTAGCTGTATTTTCTATCTTTTTTCCATGCTCATCTGTGCCTGTCAAGAAAAATACATTTTCTTTCATTAACCTGTGAAAACGAGCAAGAGTATCTGCTGCAATTGTAGTATATGAATGGCCAATATGTGGCACATCGTTAACATAATAGATTGGGGTAGTTACATAGTAATTACTCTTCTTCAATAATTTCATATTCTTCTCCTTTTTCTTCTGCAATTTTTATTACATTTTTTATAGCATTGGCACTAACTTCTATCATTTTTCCATCTTGGTCCTTTATTATAATCGTGTTTTTTATAGGATTTGCAAGTATCAGTTCACCTTCTTGCTCATCTATTTCAACAATTGAGCCTTTAGGTGGTAAATTTTTTAAAAAATCTGAATAAATATGCTCTTCGTAATACAAACAACACAGTAGTCTGCCACATATACCAGATATTTTTTTAACACTTATGCTTAAGTTTTGGTCTTTAGCCATTTTTATGGATACAGGTTCAAAGTTTTGCAAAAAGCGCTTGCAGCAAACAATTTGACCACATAAGCCAATCCCACCAATAAGTTTAGCTTCATCTCTAACACCAATCTGACGCATTTCAATGCGTGTTTTAAAGTAAGAAGCAAGTTTTTTTACCAGGTGTCTGAAATCTACCCTGGTTGGTGATGTAAAGTAAAATATGATTTTGCTATTGTCTATGGTATACTCAACATCTACCAGTTTTATGTCTAAATTAAGATTTTTGGCTTCCTGAGCACAATATCTTTTGGCTTTTTGTGCCAGGATAAGATTTTCATTGTATTTTTGGTAATCAGCTTGCGTGGCAACTCTAACTATGCTTTTTAACTTGTCATCTTTCTCATGGGAAATTTTTATAACCCTGCCAAGATTTAAACCTCTTTCTGATTCAGCAATTACAAAATCGCCAACATTTAAATCAAATTTTGAATATTTAAAAAGAATTATATTGTTAGAATGCTTAAATACCACATATGCAATGCTCATATTATATCCTCCAAAGCTCAACACACAAATTAGCAATAAACAAATCAATATCTAAATTGTAAGTCCTCAAATTTTTGTATTCTTCAATTAAAAGTCTTGACTTATTAGGATAAATATTTGAAAGTGTATTGATTAAGCTTTTAATATATTTTAAAAAAATCGTTTTATTTTTATTGCTTTTGTTTTTTATATTAAGTAATTCTTTTAAAAAATTACTCCTATCGTCATTTTTGAAAAGATTAATTAACTCGTCAATATTTACATTTTCGATCTTAAAACTAACAATTTGCGATCTCGAAATTATAGTATCAATTATGTATTCGGTTTCATAGAAAATAAAAAAATTATGATTAATAGGTTCTTCTGTTAGTTTTAATAAAGAATTTTGCGACTCTAAATTTGCTTTTCCAATTAAAAACGCGTTTGGTTCTTCACTAAATTCGTAGGATTTTGCTCTAATTTCTCCAACGTCTTGGAGTTTTAGATCTGGGTACTCATACAAAACATCTGCACCTATGCTTAAAGAAAACTCTTTAGCATCTTCAAGGTTAGCATTTATGAGGGCAAATGTTGTAAACTTATTTAAATTTTCTTTCATATTGCTCTAATAGACTTGCGAAGGCCTTGTCTAAGTTTAATTGCGAGTTAATTGTAAAAAAATTATATTTTTTAGCAAGATCTAAATAACCTTGCCTTACATTTTCAAAAAAAGCTAAATCTTTATTTTCTATGGCGTCAGGTTTTTTTATTCTATTTAATGCAGTTTTTACATCACAATCTAAATAAAATACTGCATCAGGAAATAATCCATCAATCACAAATTCATTTAAACTTGTTACAAAATCAATATTTATATTACCACCATAGCCTTGGTAGGCAATCGTTGAGTAAAAAGACCTATCGCTTACTATAAAATCAACATTTTGCTTTTTGAGATTTTGAATGTGTATTGATCGATCTGCCAAAAATAAAAAAAGTAGCGTTTTATTGGCTTGGTTTTGTCTAATTAGAGAGTCTATTTCCTTAGTATAAGGTTCTTTTGTGTAAAAAACGTTATAGTTTTTATCAAATAGATACTGAACAAACATTTTAGATATTGTAGTTTTGCCACTACCATCAATACCTTCAAAAACAATATATTTCATAAAATTAAAATAGCGTAAGTTCTTCGGTTTTGTTAGTTTTTGGTACAAAAAAACTTCTGCCCAATATTTTAATTGATTCACTCCAATTAGTTTCATTGGCTTGTATATTTTGCAAAGGCTCCATTTTTGAATCCATTGTATCAATTAAGTGAAGTAATAAGGCTTCTTTAGTTTTTGGAATTTTTGGAGAGCCATACTCATATTCACCATGGTGAGCCAATATGCAGTGCAAGATCTGAACCTCTTGTTCATTAGATAGTTTTATATTCTTGATTTTTTCTTTAACAAGATTATATCCAATCACAATATGTCCAATTAGCTTTCCTTCGTTTGTGTAATTAAATGTTGAAGCATCAATTTCATATACTTTACCAATATCATGAAGTAAAGCACCTGCAACTAATATATCAGTATCAATAGGCATATAAAATTTAGCAATTTCTTTGGCTATTTTAGCAACTGAAATGGTATGTTCCATTAATCCACCAATATAAGCATGATGCATGCTTTTAGCTGCAGGGGCTTTTTTAAACTTTGCAAAAAATTCATCTTCTTCAAAAACGCTAAGGAGTAATTTTTTTATCGCTTGATTTTGAGTACCATTTATAATAGCGAAAAGCTCTTTGGTTAAAACTTCAATATCTTTTTTTGTCTTTGGTAAAAACTCATCTTTTATTGTTTCATCAACTTCTATTTTTTCAATATTTTCTATAATTAGCTGCCAGTTATCTTTATAATAATTTGTTTTTGCCTTAAGTTTTACAAAATCCCCTTCTTTAAAATTTTCGTGCAAGTGGTATAAATTTTTCCAGATTTTTGCTTCTATAATACCGCTTTTGTCTTTTAATTTTAAACCAATATATTTATCTCCATTTTTTGCATCAAGAAAATGTTTTTCCATAACAATAAACATCTCACCATTTATTTCTTGATGTTTTTTCTCTTTGATTTCTTTAATTATTTCAAACAAAACGCCTCCCTTCCCTATTTATTGTAGTCTCTATCGTTTATTAAAACACTTGCCTGCTGTGTTGGCATTATAATAACATCTTGTATGTTAACATGCTGAGGTCTTGTGGCCACATAGAATATAACATCAGCAATATCTTTGGCATATAAAGGTTTAATGTTTTCGTAAACCTTTTTGGCCATTTGTTTATCCCTAAATCTAACCTCGCTAAATTCGGTTTCTACCATACCTGGATCTATACTTGAAACACGTATATTCGTCCTAATTAAATCCATTCTTAAGCTTTTTGTCAAAGATTTTATAGCAGCTTTTGTAGCACAATACACATTGCCACCAGGGTATGACTCATGTCCTGCAATAGAGCCCAAATTTATTATGTGTCCAAAGCCTTGTTTTTTCATTATAGGTATAATAAGTTTTGTTATATACAGCACGCCCTTAACATTTGTATCTATCATTTCATTCCAGTCGTCAATATTGCCTTGATCTAATGACTCTAAACCACGTGATAAACCAGCATTATTTATAAGTATATCGATTGGATAAAATTCTTTAGGTATTGATTCTACAAAATTAAATATTTCGTCTTTATTGGACATATCGGTTTTTTTATAAAATATATTAACGTTTTCTTTTTTAAGCTCTTCTGATATTTTTTCAAGTTTGTCTATTCTTCTAGCATTCAATATTAGATTATAGCCATTTTTTGCAAAAACTTCAGCGCAAGCTTGGCCTATACCACTTGATGCTCCCGTGATAAGAACACTTCCCATAGTACACCTCCTATTTCGATTTTTAATTATACTACAGGAAACCAACATATTCAAGGATGCTTGACAATTTTTAATAATGTTTTATAATAATTAAAAAATCATGAAATGGAGGTAAACATTATGATAAATACAGTCAAGACAGCGCTTTTACTGGGCTTGTTGACTGCACTTTTTGTGATAATTGGCAATGCAGTTGGAGGTAAAAGTGGTGCATTGATAGCCTTTGGCTTAGCTATTTTGATGAATTTTTTCAGTTACTTTTTTTCAGACAAAATTGCGCTGTCAATGTATCATGCGCAAGAAGTTACAGAAAGCGAATATCCTGAGTTATTTAGGATAGTAAGAAGGCTTGCTCAAAATGCTGATATTCCGATGCCACGTATATATATAATACCTCAAGATGCACCAAACGCATTTGCAACTGGTAGGAATCCAAAGCATGCTGCAGTTGCTGTAACAGTTGGTGCTCTTAAACTTTTAAACGAAAATGAACTAATGGGTGTTTTAGGGCATGAACTCGGACATATAAAACACAGGGATATATTGATATCTTCTATTGCAGCTACAATTGCTGGTGCTATAATGATTATTTCAGATATGATAAGGTGGGCTGCATTGTTTGGAGGACTATCAAGGGATAGGGATTCTGAATCTAACCCATTTGTTTTGATTGCTTTTGCAATATTTGCTCCACTGGCAGCTACTTTGATACAGCTTGCCATATCAAGAGCCAGAGAATACGAAGCTGACAGAGCTGGAGCTGAATTTAGTGGAAACCCGCTGTACCTTGCAAGCGCATTGGAAAAACTTGATAATTACTCAAAACAAATACCGCTACAAGGAAACTCTGTAACGGAAAATCTATTTATTGTAAATCCATTTAGTGCAAAAGGTGTCATGAATCTTTTTTCAACCCATCCACCAATTGAAGAACGTATCGAAAGATTAAGGAGAATGGCTTTGAGTTAAGATTGATAAAATTCTATCAAAAGCGTTTTTATAATCAATCTGTATGCTTTTTTCTTTAAATTTTGAATTAAAAAATGTTTTTTGCCGTTTTGCGTATTGTTTTGTTTCTTTAATTATGCTTTGTATCATTTCATCTTTGCTTAGTTTGCCGTTTATATAAAGCAATGCCTGTCTATAGCCGATTGACTGCATGGGCTTTGTGTGGGCAAAGCCCATTTTAATAATATTTTTTGTTTCAACTATTAGATCATCAGCCATGTTTAGTGTTCTTTCAGTAATTTTTTGTTCTAAGTCCACGTCTGTAATCTGCAATGAAAATATCAAACAATCTTTAAAAAAATCTTCTTTTTTTCTCATATTAAAGAATTTTGTTAAACTTGTTTTTGTTTGCAAAAAAACACTTAAAGCTCTATTTATCCTTTGTTTATCGTTTTTATTTATTTTTTGTGCCCATTTTGGATCTATAATTTTTAGCCATTCATACAAATTAATAAAATTATCTTCACTAATGTCATTAAAAAAATCTTTAATTTTTAAATCAACCTGAGGTATTATGTCCAGTGAATTTAATAAAGCATCAAAATAAAACAATGTGCCACCACATAGGATGGGAATCTTATTTTGTGATTTAATTTTTTTAATTATTTGTTTTGCCAAAACGGCAAATTCTTGTGCACTAAAATCCTCATTTGGTTCTTTAATGTCTATTAAATGGTGTTTTACATCATTTAAATAATTTTTGGGTGGCTTTGCAGAACCAATATCAAAGTATTTATAAATTTGTATTGAATCTACAGAAATTATCTCACCTTCTAAAGCTTTTGCAAGTTTATATGCTAATTCTGATTTTCCCGTCGCTGTTTGTCCCAAAATTACTATAGTTTTCATTGCTCTTATGTTACCAAAAATTGCAAGATTTTCAATATATTGTCAATAATTTTTACCAATAAAAATTATTGCTATAAAGTAAATTGTTAATTAAATGATAGAGTCCAAATTAATACATTTTTTTTATCTCACTTATTATTTTAAAATATTTAAGTAAAAATTAGTTGACAAATTAAATTTTATTTGATATATTTCTTACAAATAATTAATTTATTTGTAAGGAGGTCTTAGTATGGCACAAGACTCTGCACAGGTAGGTGGTGGTAGATGGCTTTATGTTATACTTGGTTTAATTGTCAATATCATGCTTGGAGCTATTTACTCTTTTAGTTTGTTTAGGGTTCCACTCGAAAAGCTCTGGAACATATCTGCAACAGCAAGCGGTTACCCTTTTATGTTATTTTTGGCTGTTTTTGCTGTAGCTATGCCTATTGGCGGTAACTTGATGCAAAAGTGGGGACCAAGGAATACCATGATACTAGGGAGCATACTTGTTGGTATTGGTTGGATTTTAGCTGGATTGTCCACAAGCATTGGGATGCTTGCTTTAATCTACGGTATAATTGGCGGTTTTGGTGTAGGCTTAGTTTATGGCTGTCCAATTGCTGTTGCTGCTAAGTGGTTTCCAGATAAAGGCGGCTTGGCAATAGGATTAACTGTTGGCGGTTTTGGGCTTTCTGCTTTAATTATGGCGCCAATTATTAAAGCATTGATAGCGTCTTCTGGTCCGCTTAATACATTTTTATATTTAGGTGTGGTTTTTTTGATAGTTAATGTACTTTTATCTTTACCGTTTAAGTTCCCGCCGCCAGATTTTAAAGTGACTTCAGCTATATCTTCGCAAGCCCAAACAGTAACTGCTGTTAAGGATTACGACCGACCAGAAGCTATGACAAAGTCTACATTCTGGGTTTTGTGGTTTTTATATATAATAGGGGCAATGGCTGGTATAATGGCAATTGGCATTGCAGCGCCGGTTGGAAAAGAATTAAAGTTATCTGCTGCATTAGCAGCTTCTGCACTTCAATTATTTGCTATTTTCAATTTTGCAGGCAGACCTTTGTTTGGTTGGCTTACAGACAAACTAAAGCCAAGAAATACAGCAGCTTTATCTTTTGTAGTTATTGCTTTAGCTACAGGATTATTATATACTTCAAAAAGCATTGGAATGTACTTTGTGGCATTCTCACTGTTATGGTTTACTTTGGGCGGATGGCTCGCTATTGCACCAACCGCTACAAAAACTTTTTTTGGAACAAAGTACTATGGCAAAAATTATGGCGTTATATTTACAGCATATGGTATAGCAGCAATATTGGGAACGCTTTTATCTGGTAAAATTAAAGATATGACAGGATCATATTATTCAGTGTTTCCAATAGTAATGATAATAGCAATCGTAGGTATCATAATCTCATTGGCCTTAAGACCTCCCAAGTCTTAAACATTAGAGGGGATTTCAGCCCCTCTAATTTATAATTGACATTTTTATTATAATTTGTTAAAATTTAAGTAGAAAATTAATAGGGGGTTTGTATGTTGCGTAAGTTGTTTTTATTTCTAGTTTCATTTGCATTTATTTTTTCTTTTGGCTTGGCAAATCTGGCGCAAGCTGAGCAGGTCGTAAAGGTTGGGGTGGATACTACTTTCCCACCATTTGAGATGGAAGAACATGGCAAAGTTGTAGGGTTTGATGTGGATTTAGTGAACGCCATTGCAAAAGCAGAAGGATTTAAAGTAGAATGGCACACAATGGATTTTCAGGGTTTAATTCCGGCTTTGCAAACTGGCACAATCCAGATGGCAGTAGCTGGTATGACAATTACTCCACAGAGAGCGCAAGTTGTGTATTTTTCAAAACCTTATTATCATTCTGGACAATCAATATTGGTAAAAAAAGGTAGCCCTATTAAAGATTTGGCTGATTTAAAAGGTAAAACTGTAGCTACAAAACTGGGTACAACAGCTGATATAATGCTATCAAAAATGAAAGATATTAAAGTAGAGCGCTTTACCAATATCGATGATGCTTACAATCAATTGCAAAACGGTGGTGCTCAGGCAGTTGTATTTGATAACCCTGTTAATATTAACTATGCAAAAACTCATAAAAATGTACATACAGTTGGAAAATTATTGACAGGTGAAGATTATGGTATAGCTGTTAGCAAACAGGACCCAAAATTACTTGAAAAAGTTAATGCTGGACTTGAAAAAATCATTAAAAATGGCGTTTATTTAAAATTATACAGAAAATATTTTGGAGATGACAACGCAGGTCTAATTACAAATTAAAAAATAATAAAAAAGCCAGACAATTTGCATAGTGTTGTCTGGCTTTAATTTTGTAAAGGGATAAAGTTGATGAGTAGTTTTTTTAATGTTATTTGGCAAAATTTACCGCAATTGCTCTATGGTGCAAAACTAACGCTCTTTTTTTCTGTAGTTGTGATAATAGTAGCAACAATACTGGGACTTATTTTTGCATTATTTAAAATTTCACACAATCCTGTATTTAAAAAAACAGGTGAAGTGTATGTCCATATTTTTAGAGGTTTGCCTTTACTTGTAGAAATTTTTTATATTTACTTTGCACTTCCAATGATATTACCATTACATAAGTGGTTTCATCCTTATTTCACACCGATTGCAGGTATACTAGCACTTTCTTTAAACGAGGGAGCATACATTACAGAAATTATAAGGGCTGGTATTTTATCTATAGGAAAGGGTCAAACAGAAGCAGCCTACAGCATTGGTATGACAAAATATAAAACTATGAGATATATTATATTACCCCAGGCTTTTAAGCGTATGATTCCTCCTTTAGTTAATCAATTTATACAAACTATTAAAGACACTTCCCTATTATCTGTGATTTCTATATCAGAGCTAACAAGACAAGGTCAAATTATTATTTCTACGACATTTGCATCACTTCAAATCTGGACTGCAGTAGCCATAATTTATTTAGCAATAATTTTTACATTAACTGGGATTTCTGGTTATCTAGAAAGGAGATTTAAAATTGATAGACGCTAAGAATGTTAAAAAAAGTTTTGGAAAAAATTTGGTACTAAAAGGTGTGTCATTGTCAATTAAGCCAAAAGAAGTCGTTGTTATAATGGGAGCATCTGGTTCTGGTAAAAGTACTTTTTTGAGATGTTTGAATGGATTGGAAAAAGTCGATAGCGGGGAAATTTATATTAACAATGTCGAGATTACACACAACAAAACTAACTTAAATTTAGTAAGAAGAGAAGTTGGTATGGTTTTTCAGCATTTTAACTTATTTGCTCATCTATCTGTGCTTGATAATATTACAATTGGACCGGTTAAAGTGCTTGGAAAGTCTAAAGAAGAAGCCGAAAATATAGCCATGAATTTGCTAAAAAAAGTTGGTTTGGAAGAAAAAGCTAACAACTACCCGGATGAGTTGTCTGGTGGTCAACAACAGCGTGTTGCAATTGCCAGGGCGTTGGCAATGAACCCCATTGTAATGTTGTTTGATGAACCCACAAGTGCTCTTGATCCTGAGATGGTAGGAGAAGTGCTTTCTGTTATGAGAAATTTAGCCAAAGAAGGCATGACAATGATTGTTGTAACTCACGAAATGGGATTTGCTCGTGAAGTTGGAGATCGAGTTGTTTTTATGGACGACGGTCAGATTGTGGAAGAAGGTTCACCACAGGAAATTTTTACAAACCCAAAACAAGAACGCACTAAAGCTTTTATTAGCAAAATTCTCTAGATGCAAAACACTAAAAAAGGTTATTTATACTTAACAATTTGTATTGCATGCTGGGCGCTTATACCAATTGCTTCAAAAGAAATTTTAAGTAATCTGGATAATATTCAGATGCTTTTTTACTCAAGTGTCATATCTACATTTGTCCTTTTTTTATTTGTAATTTTTCAAAAAAAAATTAAGCTTTTATTTTCATATAAACTTGAAGATTATTTCTATATGGCTTTGATTGGATTTATTGGAATTTATTTTAATTATCTCATGCTTTATAAAGCTTTTAGTATTGCAGATGCTGCTGTAGTTTTTATATTAAACTACACATGGCCAGTATTTTTGTTTATTTTTTCAATATTTGTATTTAAAGAAAAATTAACAATAAGAAAAGTTTTTGCTATTTTAATAAGTTTTTTTGGCATAACTATTATTATAACGAAAGGAAATATAGCTAAAATTAACTTTGGGAATATTGAAGGGGATTTTTTTGCAATACTTGCAGCTTTAAGTGCTGCAACATATTCTATTATTGGTAAGAAAAAAAATTTCGAGAAAACCACAAGTGTCTTTTTTTATTTTTTATTTGTTTTATTTTTTATCACTCCAACATTATTTATACTATCTTCTTTTAAAATTCCTGACATAAAGAGCTTATTTTGGTTATTTATAAATGGTACATTTATAAATGGTATTAGTTTTATATTTTGGTTTAAAGCTCTTGAGAATTTAAAAACGCATATTATATCAAATGTTATATATTTGACACCATTTTTATCTTTGATTTATTTAAATATCTTTTTGGGTCAAAAGATATTTATTTCATCAGTGATTGGGTTGATGTTTATTGCAAGCTCAATTATAATCGTGTCTATAAAACCACACACTCTTGATTAATTTGCAAAAGTGATTATAATTTGAAAATAAAAGGAGGTAAGGAATGCCAAACAGTATTTTAAGAACACAAGAACAAGCAATAAGCGCGTCAAGCTTTATAAGTAAAGTTTACTTATGGATGTTTTTCGGTCTTGGCTTAACATTTTTGGTATCTTATGCAGTTTCTATTAATAAGCAAATTACGATGGCTATTGCAGCAAATCCTATATTATTTTGGGTATTAATTATTGGAGAGCTGGGTTTAGTTTTTACAATTAGTGCCGGGATAAATAAACTCAATGCCCAGGTGGCAGCTTTTTTATTTATTCTATATAGTTTACTAAACGGTGTTACTTTGTCTTTTATTTTTTTAGCATATACGCAAACCGTGATTGCTTCAGCTTTTGGAACAAGCGCTTTAATGTTTTTAATAATGAGTTTATTTGGATTAACCACTAAGAAAGATTTAACTGGATTTGGGCATTTTTTGTTTATGGGTTTGATTGGCGTTATTATTGCAAGTGTCGTTAATATATTCTTAAAAAGTCCAATGATGTACTTTGTTATAAGTGTAATCGGTGTAATTGTGTTTGCGGGTCTCGCAGCCTATGATAATCAAAAATTAAAACAAATGAGTTATTCTATCGATGTAGAAGATAGCTCTGGTGTATTGAAAGGATCAGTAATTGGAGCACTTGCTCTATACCTTGACTTTATAAACCTATTTTTAATGCTTTTGAATTTGTTTGGAATGGGGAAAAGAGAATAAGTACTAAATTAGTATGAATTCTTAAGGTTGTTATTTTTTGTTTTTTAAAATGTGATATATCAGATATCAGATGGAAATAAATTTAAAGTCCTTGCGAGAGCAGGTATATGAATACTTAAAAGACCAAATAAACAAACAAAACTTAAAAGGTGGTGACTATATTGATATAAATGCTTTATCGAACAAGCTCAAAATAAGTAAAACACCTTTAAGAGATGCTCTTTTACAGCTTGAAATGGAAGGTTTTGTTACGATTAAACCTAGAAAAGGCATATTAATAAACGAATTGAGCCTGGAAGAAATTAAATATTTTTATGAAATTATTGGAGCTTTAGAATGTTCTATAATACACCAGGTATGTAGTCATATTGATACCAATATAATTGAAAAACTAAAAGAATTCAACACAAAAATGCAAAAAGCAATAGATGATTCAGATTTTGACCTTTACTATAAAAACAATGTAGATTTTCATAATACTTACCTTTGTTTGAGTAAAAATCACCACGCGCTTAAGATAATTGATAACTTGCGCCAGAGGCTTTACGATTTTCCAAGAAAAAAATATTATTTACCAGAATGGGAAAAAAGGTCTATAAAAGAACATGATATATTTATAGATCTATTGCAAAATGATTGTTTAAAAGCTGCATTATTTATCAAAGATGTACATTGGTCATTTGATGTTCAGAAAAAATTTATTATGGAATATTATTTTAAATGAAAGGTTTAATTTTCGATATAAAAAAATATTCCATACACGATGGTGAAGGTATTAGAACAACTGTTTTTTTTAAAGGTTGCCCATTGAATTGTTTGTGGTGCCATAATCCGGAAAGTCAAAGTTTTAAGACTCACATTGTTCATTATAATGATAAATGCATTAATTGTAAAACCTGTGAAATTGTTTGTAAAAAACATGCTATTAAAGTAATTGACAAAAAGGTATATATTGATAATTTTTCTTGCGATTTATGTATTGATTGTACAAAGAGTTGTCCTACGGGTGCGCTATCTTCAATTGGCACGCTCTACAGTGTAGATGAAATATTAGATGAGATACTAAAAGACAAAGTATTTTACACAAACGGTGGTGTTACAATTTCTGGCGGAGAGCCTTTTCTGCAAACAAATTTTTTAATAGCTCTTCTTAAAAAGCTTAAAGAAAACCATATACATATTGCAATAGATACATGTGGTTATACAAAATTTTCAAATATAAAAAATGCGGCTGTTTATGCTGATCAATTTTTATATGATTTAAAAATAATGGATCCAGTTTTGCACATAAAATATACTGGTGTTTCCAATGAAATCATACTTGAAAATTTAGAAAAGCTATCAAACATTGCAAGAGACAAAATTAATATAAGGCTCCCAATAATCCCAACAATTAACGATAATCTTGATAATCTTTCACAAACAGCTAATTTTTTAAAAAAAATAAAAATATCAAAAATAGATATACTTGCCTATCATAATTTTATGGTTGATAAATACAAAAGACTCAACATGGACTTTAAACTAAAACACATCAAAAAGCCAAAAGATGAAGAAATTAACTCAATAGTAAATTTTTTTAGATCTCAAGAATTTACAGTTGAGGTAGGAGGCTAATTATGCAAATAAATTGTTCTATAGTTGATTTTAAAAAACCGAAAACATTAAGAGGCTGCACCAAGCGTGTAAAAAATCTCTACAAACAAAGTATTCAGGCTCAAGAAAAAATATCCGTAGAAAGGGCAATGCTTTTAACAGAGTTTTATAAAAATAATAATATTAATAGTATACCTTTAAAACGAGCTGCTGCATTTGATTATATATTGGAAAACAAAAAAGTAACAATATTTGAAGAAGAACTTATTGTTGGGGAAAGAGGTGAATTGCCAAAAGCAACACCAACTTACCCTGAAATAAATCTACATTCTTTAGAAGACTTAAAAATTTTAAATGAAAGAGAAAAAGTACCATATAGGGTAGATAAGGAAGTGTTTGAGTTGTACAAAAATGTAATAATTCCATATTGGAGTGGTAAAACCATAAGAGAAAAAATATTTTCAAACATGGATAATGCATGGTTGAACGCATTTGAAGCTGGTATTTTTACAGAATTTATGGAACAAAGAGCGCCTGGACACACAGTTTTGGGTGATAGGATATATAAATTTGGTATGCTGGATATAATTGATCAGATAGATCAGATAATAATTGATTTAAAAAACGATTCAGATAGCTTAAGCAAAATTGAAGAGCTCCAAGCAATGAAAATTGCTGCAAAAGCAATAATCAAATTTGCCCGCAGGTATGCTGAACAAGCTTTGGAGCTTTCAAAAACCGAGCATGACCAAAAAAGAAAAGAAGAGTTATTAGAAATTGCAAGAATTTGTAATAAGGTTCCAGCCTATAAACCAGATAGTTTTTATGAAGCCCTTCAATATTACTGGTTTGTCCACCTGGCTGTTGTAATTGAGCTTAACGGTTGGGATTCGTTTAGTCCTGGTAAATTAGATATGCATTTGTATCCATTTTATAAAAAAGATATAGAAAATGGTAAACTAACAAAAGAAAAAGCTAAAGAGTTGTTAGAGTGTTTATGGATAAAATTCTATAATCATCCGGCTGTAGCAAAAGTTGGAGTAACAGCACAGGAAAGCGCAACATACACTGATTTTGCTCAAATAAATTTAGGGGGATTAGATGAAAAAGGCAACCCCAGCGTTAATGAGTTGTCTTATTTAATACTGGATGTAATTGAAGAAATGCGACTTGTACAACCAAATCCATCAATCCATGTAAGTAAAAAAACGCCAGATGAATTTATCAAAAGAGCCATAGATATAATAAAAACCGGTTTTGGACAACCTGCTATTTTTAATGCTGATGCTGTTGTTCAAGAATTGCTAAGGCAAGGTAAATCTATAGAAGATGCAAGGCTTGGTGGTACAAGCGGTTGTGTGGAATCAGGTGCTTTTGGTAAAGAAAGTTATACTTTAACAGGTTATTTTAGTCTTCCAAAAGTTTTGGAAATTACATTAAATAATGGTATAGATCCCTTAACAAACAAACAAATAGGTTTAAAAACAGGTGATTTTAAAGATTTTGAAACATTCAATGAATTATTTGATGCTTTTAAAAAACAATTAAAATACTTTACAGATGTGAAAATTAAAGGTAACCTTGTTATTGAGCAGATATATGCAAAATACTGCCCTGCCCCATTTTTATCAATTTTAATTGATGATTGCGTAAAAAAAGGCAAAGACTTTAATGCAGGCGGCGCAAGGTACAATACCTGTTATATACAGGGTACAGGCATTGGTACAATTACAGATAGTCTTTCAAGTATAAAGTATCTTGTATTTGAGAAAAAAACAATAAAACCACAAGATTTACTTTCAATGCTAAAATCCAATTTTGAAGGTTTTGAAGTTCAAAGGCAAATTATGCTCAATAAAGTGCCAAAATATGGAAATGATGATGATTATGCAGATACTATTATGCAAGAAGTATTTGAAGAATTTTTTAATAATATTGATGGTAAAGCAACATACAAAGGCGGGACATTTAGAATAAATATGCTTCCCACAACTGTACATGTTTATTTTGGATCAAAAATGCTTGCAACACCTGATGGTAGACTAGCATATGAGCCGATTTCTGAAGGTATATCACCAGTGCAGGGTGCAGATAGAAAAGGACCAACTGCTGTTATAAAATCTGCATCAAAGATGGATCACATAAAAACTGGCGGAACACTGCTTAATATGAAATTTACGCCAGATTTGTTGAAAGACAAAAAAGGTACAGATGCATTAGTTAGTTTAATTAGAGCTTACTTTAAGCTAGATGGTCATCATGTGCAATTTAATGTTGTTGATGCGCATACTCTAAGGCAAGCTCAAAAAAAACCTCAAGATTACTCTGATTTGATAGTAAGGGTAGCAGGATACAGTGATTATTTTTGCCATTTAAATGAACAGTTGCAAAATGAAATCATAGCAAGAACAGAGCATAGTTTTGAATAAGAATAAAATAGTTTTAGCAAGTTTAATTGGTATAATAGGCGTAAGTTTTGCATCTATTTTTATAAAAGAATGTGCAAATGTCCCAAGTATTGTTTTATCAATGTACAGACTTGATATTGCAGCTTTTATATTGCTTTTAATGAATTTTATAAACAAGAACAAATTATTTCCTTTATCTAGAAAAGAACTTTTATTGGGTTTTGCAAGCGGTGTATTTTTGGCTTTGCATTTTTATTTTTGGATTGCTTCATTGAAATATACGTCTATTGCAAGTTCTGTTGTGCTTGTTAGTACAAACCCATTTTTTGTTGTAATATTGTCTTTAATTCTAATGAAAGAAAAAATTTCGCCAAAGGTAGTAATTGCATTAATCGCATCTTTTGTTGGTACAGTTATTATAACAGCAAGCGATGGCAATCTTTTAAGTGAAAAAATTGACAAAACAGCTTTATTTGGAGATATTTTAGCAATTATTGGTGCTTTTAGCGTAAGTTTTTACTTTATTATTGGCTCCAAACTAAGAAAAAATATGGATACAAACAGATACGTTACTTTAGTATATACTTTTGCTGCAATTTTTATAACTATATTGGCTATATTTGCAAATGAGGATATTATACATTACTCAAGCAGAGATTTTTCTTTTATTTTTTTACTTGCAATCGTACCACAGCTCATTGGACATACGGCATTTAACTGGGCATTAAAGTATTTAAAAGCAACTGCTGTAGCAATTACAACTTTAGGTGAAATTATTGGCTCTACGGTGCTGGCTTATATTTTTTTTCAGCAAACAATTGATTTGTGGCAATCAATTGGCATTTTGTTCATTATGAGTGCTATAGTTATATCCTTTAGGTATGGAAAAGTTTAATTTGTTTTTTATAAAAAAATACTTATAATTATTTAACATGAAGCATTATTACGCTTTAACCGTTATTGGTAAAGATAAACCAGGTATTGTAAGCAGTGTGGCAAAGGTTTTATACGAGTGGGATTTTAATATAGAGGATTCTTCGTCAACGCTTTTGAGGGATCAGTTTTCTATGATACTCATTGTGTCAACAGAAAAAGAAGTGGGTTTAATTGACCTTAAAAAAGCTTTTGCAAAAGCAAGAAAAAACTTACAACTAAGTATATCTGTTCGAAAAATCGAAGTTTTAGATGAACAAAAGCAACAAGCCAGGCATTATATGATATCAATATACGGCAGCGATAAAAAAGGTATTGTTTATAAAACCACAAAGGCTTTAAGTGATTTAGATATAAATATTGTTGATTTAAAAACAAGGGTTTCAGGCGCAAAAAAAGATATATACATAATGATCTTGGAAGTTGAAGTGCCACCAAAAGTAAATATAGGCAAAGTAAACGAGATTTTAGATGAGATTGCAAAAGAAATGGGTGTTGACTTTTCAATCAGACCTGTTGAGTCTTACAATATATGAATGATAGAAATCGTAAAGTTTCCAGATAAACTTTTAAAAAAACAATCTGTCCGTATAGAATCAATTGATAGTAGTGTGTTATCTGTAATTGATAAGTTAACATTTGTACTTGACTTTTATAATCATTGCGTAGGCATTGCTGCTGTTCAAATTGGCCATTTGGTAAGAATTGTTGCTGTTGATGTATCAAAGACAAAAAATAAAAATCATGGCAGGCTTATTATGATTAATCCTGTTATTTTAGAAAAAAGCTCAGAAGAAATAGTTACAAAAGAAGGTTGCCTTAGTGTGCCAGATTATTTGGGCTATGTTGCAAGGCCAAAAAAAATAACCATGGAATACATTGATTTAAATGGTAAAAAACAGATTCTGGAGGCAAAAAGATTTGAAGCAGTTGTTATTCAACATGAGATAGACCATTTGGATGGTGTATTGTTTTTAGATAAAATTGTGCCTTCAACCCAATTAATTAAGAGGTTGCAAAATGATATATAAGCTTTACTCAGACTATAAACCCACGGGCGATCAGCCACATGCAATAAAAAATGTAAGCGAAAATATAAAAAAAGGTATTAAATTTCAAACATTAATTGGTGTAACGGGAAGTGGTAAAACCTTCACAATAGCAAATGTAATTAAAAATATAGATAAACCTGTGCTTGTTATTTCACACAACAAAACTCTTGCAAGTCAGCTTTATACAGAATTTGCAAATTTTTTTCCAGAAAATGCAGTTGAATACTTTATTAGCTATTACGATTATTATCAGCCAGAAGCATATGTACCAAGAACAGACACATACATTGCAAAAGACTCATCCATAAACGACGAAATAGATAGACTAAGGCAAAAAGCTACAATGAGCCTACTTACAAGAAAAGATGTTATTGTTGTTGCAAGTGTTTCCTGCATTTACGGTATAGGCGAAAAAGAAGACTATGAAGGTATGTCTTTTAAAATTAATGTAGGAGATAAACTAAATATAAGAAAATTTTTGGAGATTTTAGTTGAACTTTTATATAAGAGAAATGATATTGATTTTATAAGAGGTAATTTTCGTGTGAGAGGCGATATTGTTGACGTGTATCTTTCATATTTTAAAAATATGGCTTTGAGGGTTGAGTTTTTTGATGATACAATTGAAAAAATATCAATTTTTGACCCACTTACAGCCAGGTTAATTGAAAAAAAAGATTCTGCTGTAATTTTTCCAGCTAGCCATTATGTATCAACAAAGCAAAAAAGAGATATAGCCATTCACAGAATCAGGGAAGAGCTAAGAGAGCGTATTCAATACTTTAAATCTCAAAATAAACTTTTGGAAGCCCAGCGTATAGAAGAAAGGGTTAATTTTGATCTTGAGATGATTGAACAAGCAGGTGCCTGTAGTGGAATAGAAAATTATTCGTTACACTTTTCAAATAGAAAACCAGGCGATCCACCTATTTCATTAATCGATTACTTTAATAAAAACTTTTTGTTAGTTGTAGATGAATCACATGTAACAATTCCTCAAATTAAAGGTATGTATGCGGGTGATTATTCCAGAAAAAAAACACTTGTTGAATATGGATTTAGATTACCGAGTGCTTTGGATAACAGACCGCTTAAGTTTGATGAGTTCATGCAAAAGATAGATCAGGTAATATTTGTTTCTGCAACACCTTCTGATTTTGAGCTTGAGCTTTCAAGACCATACATTATAGAGCAAATCATACGCCCAACCGGTCTTATGGATCCGGAAATTATTGTAAAACCAATGGATAACGCCATAGACGATTTATTTTCTGAAATTAAAAATAGTACAAAAGCAGGTTACAAAGTGCTGGTTACTACGCTTACAAAAAAAATGGCAGAAGATGTAAGCGAATATTACAACAATTTAGGTATTAAGGTAAAATATATGCACTCAGAAATCGATGCAATTGAGCGCGCTAAAATTATATGGGATTTAAGAAACAATAAATTTGATTGTTTGGTAGGTGTTAACTTGCTAAGAGAAGGCCTTGATATTCCAGAAGTGAATTTAGTGGCAATATTAGATGCAGATAAAGAAGGTTTTTTAAGAAGTAAAACAAGTCTTATACAAACAGCAGGAAGAGCAGCCAGAAACGCTACATCCAAAGTAATTTTTTATGCTAACAATATTACAAAATCTATGCAGGAAGCAATTAATGAAACTCTAAGGAGAAGAAAGATTCAAGAAGACTATAATATTAAAAATAATATAACCCCAACCACAATAATAAAAAATAAAAATAGCAAAGTTTTAGAGATGTGTGATTTAGATTATTTAGAAAATCCTCAAATTGACAATGTAAAAAAGAAAGATATACCAAAAATTATCAGCAAACTTTATAGACAGATGAAAGAAGCATCCCAGAAAATGGAATTCGAAAAGGCAATTGAGTATAGAAACGAGATTGAAAGATTAAAGAAACTTGACATGGAGTTGGTTTAGGATACAATTAAAACCAGGAGGTATTATGCTTAGATTAGAAAATATCAAATATTCTCGCAATTCGAAAGAAATAATAAAGGGTGTTACTATAAATTTTGAAGATAATAAGATTACATCTATTATAGGAAGCAACGGTGTAGGAAAATCTACACTTGCTTATATTATAATGGGTTTGTCGGATTATAAGCCAAATGATGGCAAAATTTATTTAGATGATAAAGATATAACAGATTTCAGTATTACTGAGCGAGCCAGGTTGGGTATAAGTTTGCTGTGGCAGGAACCTGCCAGATTTGAAGGTTTAACTGTAAAAGATTATTTGAGCCTGGGCGGAAAAATAAAGCTTGATGTTATAAAAGATGCATTAAACCTTGTAAGATTAAATCCAAATGTTTATCTGAGTCGTTTTGTAGATAAAAAGCTATCTGGAGGCGAGAGAAAACGGGTTGAAATTGCAAGCTGTATTTTGTTAAAACCAAAGTTTTTAATTATGGACGAACCAGATTCTGGTATAGATTTAATGAGCCTTGATATGATAGTTGATATTATGAAGTATTTGAAAGATAATGGCACAGGTGTTATAGTTATAACTCACAGAGAAGAGATTGCAACTCACAGTGATTATTCTTATCTAATTTGTGATGGCAAAGTTCTGAAAAGTGGTGTATGTAGCGATATTATTGATTATTATAGAAGTACATGTGATATATGTGATAATGTCAATGCACCAAAGGAGAACCTAATATGATTGATATAGTAAAAGCATATGAAGATGAATTTAATCAGCTAGTTGAGTTATATGAGAAAAATACAAACGATAATTCTTTAAAAAACAAAGGTGTAGCATCTATAATTGTTAGTGGAAATAAAGTTGTTGGCTTAAATACGCTTAAAGGAATAGATGTAAAATCTAAAACACGTGGCGATGGTGTCGTAATAATTGATGTTGATATACAAGATAACACAGTTATTCCCATACCTGTTCATTTATGCACAGGTTTTTTGGAAAAAAAAGGCGAACAGTTGTTGCAGTTCAACTACAATATTGGCTCCAATGTTAAAGTTAAGTTTAAGTCGCATTGCATATTAACAAAAATTGAAAAGCTGCATCATAAAATGATCTCACAAATGTATATTGGCAAAAACTCATTTGTTACTTACGAAGATGAACATTTTCATGATGAAAATGGAGGAATATTTGTAGAGACTATAACATATGCAAAGCTGGATAAAAATGCATTTTTTCAAAGCAAATTTTATGCTACAAAAACCCGCATTGGCAGGATTAATGTGGTTATGGATTTCGACTTGGATGATTATGCCAAAGCTGATTTAGAAAGCAAGATTTATGGCAAAAAAGATGATAAAATAGATATCCAGGAGATTTTAAGATTAAATGGACAGTACTCATCAGGTATTGCAAAATCATCCATATTTGCAACGGATTCCACTGAAGCAAATGTAATAAATGAAGCCTACGGCAACGGTGCTTATTCTAAAGGCCACATTGAATGCAATGAGGTTGTAAAAGGCTCTAGTGTTCTTGTATCAACAGTGCCTATTTTAAAAGTGGTAAATGAAAAATCAGAATTAACTCACGAAGCAAGTGTTGGACGCATTAGACAAGATCAGCTTGATATTTTGATGTCAAAAGGTTTGGATGAAGAAGAAGCAGTAAATATAATTGTAAATGGTTTGATTAGTTAATGATTTCCATTCTTTTAATTAGCATTATAACACTTACATTGCTTGAAGCTATATTTGATGGAGCAGAAATTGGAATTTTATCCTTAAACCCAGAACATATAGACTCAAAATCAAAAATTTCTTCAATAATTCTAAATTATGCGAGAGATCCTCAAAAATTACTTTCAGCTTCTTTGGTTGGTACAAATATTAGTCTTGTAGTATCTTCATATATTGGAGCTTATTTAAGTGAAAAAATTTTTAATAACTCATTTGTATCAATAATTTTTTTGTGGCCAATAGCCGTTATTTTTGGTCAAATATTGCCAAAAATACTGTATCGAAATTATCCGCTTTTTTTAACAAGAAAAACAATTCTTGTCGTTTATGTATTCAACTTAATATTTTATCCAATTATCGTATTGATGTTTTATTTATCAAATATTTTACAAAAAAGTTTTTCCAGTAAATCAAGACAAAATCAAACTACGCTCGATGAAATTAAAATGATTATTAAAAGTAAATATTTTAAGCGTAACATTTCGAATTTAGAAGCAGACATGATAAACCAAATTGTAACATTTAAAGAAAAGAAAGCCCAAGAGATTATGATACCTTTAAAAAAAGTTTTTATGCTTGAAGAAAATCAAACAATACAAGAATTAGCTTTAGCTAACAAAAATAACGATTACACGAGAATTCCAGTATTTAGAGAAAGGGTTGATAATATTGTTGGGATTATAAATATTTACGAATTAATAGATGCAAAAATAGATGAGCCTTTAAAAAAATATGCCCAAGAACCCACTTTTTTTACAGAATACACACCTTTGAAAAAAATCTTTTCTAGAATGAAAAATAAAGGTTTGAGAATGGTAGTAATAGTCGATGAATATGGCAGCTGCAGCGGAATTTTAACTATCGAAGACTGTCTAGAGGAAATTTTTGGTGAAATAGAAGACGAGTACGATGTTATCGAGCAAAAAATTATATCAACTAAGGATGGTTTTTTGGTTAACGCAGATATAGAAATTGAAAAAATAAATGAAGCTTTAAACGTTAACATCGAAAAAGAGCCTGACTACGAGACATTAGGTGGTTTTTTGCTCTATAAGTTTGGATATATTCCTATAAAGGGTGAAAAACTTACTTATAACGGCTTTGTTTATGAAATTAAATCATGTGATAGTAAAAATATTAAACAAGTGTTAATAAAGTAATGTTTAAACTGTTTTTGCTGATTTTATTTGTAATTTATATTTACTATGTTGTAAGAAAAAGAAAAAAATTGAAAAAGAATGTTAGCAATTCACATTTGGATGAGTTGGTAAAATGTGAGAATTGTGGCATATACTTTTCAAAAAATAAAGCAATTCGTTACAAAAATTTGTTTTTTTGCTCTAAAAAGTGTAAAAAACAATATGAAGATAAGGTAGGGAGGTAAATATGAAGTTTTTTTTAGACACAGCAAATTTAGACAAAATTGTCTATTTTACAAGTCTTGGTTTGGTTGACGGCGTTACCACAAACCCATCTTTGATTGCAAAAGAAGGTAAAGAATTTTTACCAACAATTAAAGAAATTTTAAAAATTGTAAATGGTCCAGTTAGCGTTGAAGCCATAGGCTCTAGCTCTATTGAAATGATTAAAGAAGCCAGAGAGTTTTCTAAGTTAGCTAAAAATGTAGTTGTCAAAATACCATTTACTAAAGAAGGTATCAAAGCAACACAAATTTTGGGCAAAGAAAACATTAAAGTTAATATGACTTTGATTTTTAGTGCATCTCAAGCACTAATTGCTGCTAAATCAGGTGCAAGCTATGTAAGTCCGTTTATCGGAAGACTTGATGATATCTCTTTTGAAGGCATTGAGTTAATTGAGCAAATAAAAACTATTTTTGATAATTACAATTTTAAAACTGAAATCATAGTTGCAAGCGTGCGAAGTCCAAAACATGTAGTTGAAGCAGCTGAAATTGGAGCAGATATTGCAACAATACCACCAGAAGTTCTTGAATTAATGTTTGGACATCCTTTGACAGATGTTGGTATAAAAAAATTTATGAAGGATTGGGCAAATGCCTTTAGCACCTAAAATAATTATTGCAACATCAAATGAGTATAAATTAAAAGAAATAAAAGAAATTTTTAACGCCTTTGAAATCGTTGGATTAACAAAAGACTACAAAGCCCCAGAAGAAATCGGACACACATTTTGTGAAAATGCTTTAATAAAAGCAAAAAGTATTGAGCATTTAGGTGAGATTGTGTTGGCTGATGATTCTGGTATTGAGGTGCAGGCATTATTAGGTTTGCCTGGCATATACTCTGCACGCTACTCGGGTGGTGATGATTACCAAAACAACATAAAGCTTCTTGAAGAGCTAAAACATCATGCAAACAGGAAAGCACGCTTTGTTTGCTGTATGGTAGCAATAGTAAATAAAAAAACAATAAGTGCAGAAGGTTTACTTGAAGGCGCAATTGCATTCGAACCAAAAGGTAAAAATGGTTTTGGCTACGATCCAATTTTTATACCTTCTGGATTTAATCAAACATTAGCAGAGCTTGGAAGCGATATTAAAAATAAGATTTCTCATAGAAAAAAAGCACTTGAACAAATAAGAAAAAAGATTATGGAAAATTTAAAATGAAAAAAATATTAATTTTTATTATTGGTTTTTTTATTTTAACAAATTTATCATTTGCACAAAATTCTATCGACAGCGCTAAAAAAGAAAAGGTACCAATAAACATAACGGCCGATAAGCTAATAGCCCAGGAAAATATTGGTTTGTATACATTTATTGGTAATGTAGTAGCTAAAAGAAAAGATGCAACGCTTTATGCAGATAAAATGGATGTATACAAAGATAAAACTACTGGCGATGTGTCAAAGATTGTATGTATTGGCAATGTAGTTATAACACAACCAGATAAAATAGCAAAAGCAGACGAAGGCATTTATGAACTTAAAGACCAAAAAGTTACATTAATTGGCAATGCATACGTTAAAAGTGGAAAAAATGTAATAAAATCTAATATGATAGTTTATTATTTAGATAAAAAGTATGCGGTAGCACAAGGAACAAAAAATGAGCGCGTTGATGTAACAATTTACCCAAACGAAAAGCAAACTCCAAATCAGACGAAGGAGCAAAAGTAAATGGTAAGACTTAGGTTTGCCCCATCACCTACTGGAAATTTGCATATTGGTGGTTTAAGAACAGCGCTTTATAATTATTTATACGCCAAAAAAAATAAAGGTGTATTTGTTTTGAGAATAGAAGACACAGATCTTGAGCGCTCAAGTCAGGTATATACTGAATCAATTCTCGAAGCCTTAAAGTGGTGTGGCCTAAATTGGGATGAAATATACTATCAAAGCCAGAGAACCCATATTTACCAATCATATATAGACAGTATGCTAAAAAATGGCACAGCCTACAAGTGTTATTGCACAAAAGAAAGACTTGAAGAGTTAAAAAAAACACAGATGGAAAAAGGTGAAAACCCGCACTATGATGGATTTTGCAAAAATATTAAAGAAGATTTAAATAAACCTTATGTTGTAAGAATAAATTTGCCACAAAAAGATGTAAGTTTTGTTGATAGTGTGCATGGAGAGCTTAAGTTTTCTTACCAAGAATTTGACGATTTTATACTACAGCGTTCTGATGGCAGTTTTATGTATAATTTTACAAATGTAGTAGATGATATAGATATGAAAATCACTCATGTTATAAGAGGAGACGACCACATAACAAACACAGCCAAGCAATTGTATATATATGAAGTTTTAAGTGCTAAAGTTCCTCAATTTGCACACATACCGATGATTTTAGGACCAGATAAAAAAAGGCTTTCAAAAAGGCATGGCGCTCAAAGTGTGCTAGAGTATAAACAAATGGGTTTTTTGCCTCAAAGTTTACTTAATTATCTGGCTCGTCTTGGATGGTCATCTGGTGATGAAGAAATCTTTAGTATGCAAAAATTACTTGAATTATTTGACTTAGAAGGGCTTAATAAATCACCAGCTGTTTTTGATCAAAAAAAGCTTTTATGGCTAAATGGTTACTATATAAGAAACACACAAGCAGAAGAATTACTAAATTTGTCAAATGATTTTCTTAGTCAGAACTGTAAGTCGCATGAAAAAAAATATTTAGAAAAAGCAATTGAAGTTATGAAACCGCGTGTTGAAACTTTAGTTGAGCTTGCACAATCAATTGAGTTTTTCTGCACAAGGCCGATTTTCTATGAAGAAAAAGGTATCAAAAAGTACACCAACCAAAACACAAAGCAGATTTTACTTGACTTTATTGACAAAATCAAAAACATTGAATTTACGCATGATAATTTTCAAGCTCTAATAAACGATCTGGCATCAAAATACAATGAAAAAGTAGTTAATGTAGCTCAAGGAATAAGGATAGCTCTAAGTGGAAAAAGTGCAGGACCTGCTCTATTTGACATGATAGAGATTATGGGTATTGATGAATCCATTTATAGAATAAAGCAGTTTTTGGAAAAATTAAGTTGAAGGTTGCTATTGTTTTAGGCTCAATTCCTTATGGTGGTATAGAAAATCTAGTTTATGATATAGCACTTTACTCAAAAAGTTATAATGATTTGGAATTGAAAATTATAAATATTGCTGGTGTTGGTGAAAAACTTGGTGAGTTTTATGATGCAAAAATTGATGTTTTAAATATATGTAATTCCACGAAAGATTTAAAAGTTTACAAATTATCTACTTTAAAAAGGGTAAAAAGAGTTTTTAATCAATTAAAACCGGATATAGTTCACACAATGAACTTTAGTGCTGATTATTTTTCTAAATTGGCTTTGATTGGCTCTAAAACACCAATTATAACACATATCCACAACACAAAAATAGAAGAACACCTTCATAGAAGACTGATTAATAGATGGCTATCTTTCAGGACCAATCTTTATATATCCGTATCAAAAGCAGTGTACGATATGGTTGAAAAATTTCACAATATATTTAAAAGAAAGCATATTGTTTTATATAATGCCATAAATCTAAATAATTTCAAATGGATTAAAAGGACATATCCAAAAAACCACTTTAATATTGTAACGACAGCAAGGCTTATGCCACAAAAAAATTTAGATAATTTAATGAAAGCTTTTGCCAAAATTCACAAAGAATATAGCAACACCACACTAACTATTGTAGGTGATGGAAAAGAAAAAAATAATTTAGAAAATCTCGCAAAATCTTTAAAAATAAATGTATTTTTTGCTGGCTACCAAAAAGATGTATCAATTTACCTGTATAAAGCGGATTTGTTTGTTTTGCCATCAATTTATGAAGGTTTTGGAAATTCACACATAGAGGCAATTGCTACAGGTTTGCCTTCAATTGTTTCAAAAAATGTACCAAGTATTGAAGTAACAAAAGATTGCACATTGATTTGCGATACTGATGTTGAAAGTATTTACAATAATATAAAAAATATTATATCAAATCCTGCTCTTTACGAAAAATTGTCGGGTAATACAAGAAGTGTTGCCGAACAATTTGACATAAAAGTCTATATTGAAAACCTCTACAATATTTACAAAAAGTTGTTATCCAGCACTATATGACAATATCTATGTAACTTATGGTTTTTAGTGTTTCAATTGATGGTTTTTCTTGTTTTAGTATGATTTTTATAGGTATTTTAACATAATCTTTAAGCTCTTTTTTGCAAGAATAAAGCAATTCATACGATTTTTTATCATAAACACATAAGTTTGCCCACGTAAACTCCATTTTTGTTATATCTATTTTTATTAACCCGATGGGTGTTTCACTGAAAATTGTCAGTGTTTGCCTTAGCTTTTTTTGTTTTGTAAGTTTTTTTCTAGATTTTACGTAAATGTTGAATCTTTTAGTTTCAATATAATAAGCTATTGCAATAAATACATTTTCATTTATGTGTATATTATTGTTTAATAAAGCATTTGAAATGGTTTCAAACGATGTTTTGATGTAATTGCCAAATGTTTTTTCATCAACATTTTCAAGTGTAGATTTTGCAATATTATCTAAAATTACTTTGTTAACTAAATTGTCCATTGTCTTTAAATTTAAGTTTTCTTTTGAGTCAATGTTTAAAATTTTTAGCTCAACAAAAGGCTCCAGTTTGGTTACAAGCAATTTAAGAGTACTATCTTTTTCTAAGTTTAGACTTGAGAAAGCTTTTATATTATTACCTTTAATATTTACAGTAGTCTGGCTATTTTCTACATTAAGCACTTTGGCATTAACGACCTCGCCTATTTTAAGCAGTTCTTGTAAATTTTTTAAGTTTATTGAGTCAATCTGGAGTTTTATTTCAGAAATATCACCAAAATTCATTTAAAAAATTATATTAAAAAACTCCTTTTTAGCAAGTGAGATTATTAATAATTTGAAATTTTTTTAAAATTTTCTTGACAGATAGAATGTGATATTATAAAAAAAATTGTAATTTTTTTTAAAGTTTTTTTATGTTTAAAACTAATTTTAGTGATAAAAAAAGATATTTTGCTTTAACTTTAACCTATATAGTGCTAATTGTGTTGTTTTCTTTTAGAGCACTTTCTGATGACAATGAAGGCCTATATGCAAATATAGCATTAAATATGCTTAAAACCTCAAATTTTTTAGTTCCGCATCTTGATGGACTCGTATATTTAGAGCAACCTCCGCTATTGTACTGGTTAAGTGCTTTATCATTAAAATTATTTGGTATATCAGAATTTTCTGTAAGATTGCCAGTAATATTGGCAGGAGTCTTATTAGTTATTTTTTCCTATTTTTTTGTAAAGAAATTTTTGAATAGTTTTTTTGCATCTACTTTAGCAGTAGTAATTGTAAGCCAGATTTGTTTTGATACGTCGATAAGTATGCTTATGTTTGATATGTTGCTAACTTTATTTTTTAGTCTAGCGATGTTTAGCTTTTATATTGGCTATAAGCTTAATAATAAATACTACAGATTATTCTACATATTTTTAGCTTTGGCAATTTTTACGAAAGGATTTGTATCGTTAGTTTTAGCTTTTTTGATTTTAACTCCATTTATAGCAATAAAAAAAATAAAACTTAAAGATCTTCATTTAATGTTTGGTTTTTTTGTTTTTTTGATATTGTCTATCTGGTTCGTTATTGTAAGTATTAAAATTCCGTCTTTTTTTTACTATTACTTTATAAATAATCAGGTTTTGCGTTTTTTGGGTAAAATGTATCCAAATGATACTATTAAAGGTCCTGTTTATTTCTATTTTATTAGACTGCTTGGATGTGATTTTCCATGGTCGGTGCTTTCTTTTTTTGCAATCTATAAGCTGATTAAACTAAAACTTTACAAAGATGATTTTAATTTTTATATGTTGCTATGGTTTTTTGCAATATTTATATTTTTTTCATTGTCAAGCGGTAAAGCAAATTATTACCTTTTGCCAGCAATATTTCCTATAGCTTATTTTGCTACATATACAATTTTTAATGCTAATTTGAAACCAATTTATTATGTTTTATTGGTAGCTGGTTTTTTATTGTTAAGTGGCAGTATTTTGGCTAAACTTGGTTATATCAGATTTACAGATAATGCCTATATTGAAAAACTGCCTTTAATTGAGTTATCATTTGCTATTTTTATAATATATTTTTTTGCTTTTTACAAAAAGAATTTTTTAGTAGAAAGTATCGCTTTATCAAATATTGTTATTTTAATATCCATTTATTTGTATTTTTCATTAAATGTCAATAATTTTAGTTCAAAATATGCAAGTATCTGGTTAAAAGCTAATATGAAACCAAATACTATTTTTGTTCAGTATGGACCATTTTGGCGTACTTCTTCAAGTATATTTTATCTAGGTAGGGATAGTATTTTATTGGACGATTTTGATGATGGCGATTTATACTACGGTATGACTCTTCTAAAAAATAAAAACGAAAAATTTATAGAAAAATCCGATTTAAAAAACTTACTTAAAAATCATAATGTTGCTATAATTGGTCAGAAAAAAAGACTTATAACATACTTAAATAAACAAAAATTTAATTATAAAATTAAATATTTTGGGAACAAATTTGTAATTATGTTAAATAAAACATAAAATGTAACCAACCATAATTTAATTATTGTTTCTTACTTGAAAATATACCAAATAAAGTTATAATAAATAAAGGTGTAAAATGCAAAAGTTATTTAACGCTTTAAAAGATAATGGCACCAAAATTATTAATTTATTAAATGAAAAAGAGTATAAAGGTGAAGAACTTTTAAGTGTATTAAACGAACGAAATAAACTTTTTGAAACAATATATAAAACAAAAATTACAAATCAATATTTAGATCAAATTAAAGAATTATTGGAACAAAACGCACAAATTGAATTTTTGGTTGAGCAAAAGAAGAAAACTTTGCTGGAAGATTACATTAAATTTTACCAGAACTCAAAAAACATAATGAAATATTTAAAGCAAGGAGGTTGAAGATGAGCTTTTTAAGCAAGGAAAATTGTATTTTATGCGTAATTGACATGCAGGACAAACTTGCCAAAGTTATGAAGAATCTTGATGCTACAACTAAAAATATCTCGCTTTTGATAAAAGCTGCAAAAGAACTTGATGTGCCAATTTTTTACACAGAACAGTATCCAAAAGGATTAGGCGAAACGATAGAACCGCTAAAAAGCTTACTTTCTGATGTACAGCGTTTTGACAAGATGAGTTTTTCTGCTTTGGAAATTCCTGAAATTAAGACTTTCATTGTTGATTCTAGTAAAACAACAGTTGTATTGTGCGGTATTGAATCTCATATATGCGTAATGTCAACAACCATAGATTTAATAGAAAAAGGCTATAATGTGGTAATTGCAAAAGATGCAGTAACTTCAAGAGAAGAAGAATTTTATAAGACTGCTATTGCGTTTTATAACTCAATTGGTGCAAAAGTAATACCATCTGAATCTATTGTATTTTACTGGTTAAAATTTGCTGGCACTGAAAGTTTTAAAAAACTTCAAAAAGTAATTTTGGGTAAAGAATAATTTTTGGTTTCTAAATTTAATTATATCGGAGATAAATGAATGGTAGAATTTATTGCAGAAGTGTCAAGCAACCACAACAATGACTTAAATCGGTGTTTTGATTTTATTGAAACAGCAGCAAAAATTGGTTGTAGTGGTGTTAAGTTTCAACTGTTTAAAATTGACCAATTGTTTGACAGAAAAGCACTGGAGTGTTTTGAAGAGCTAAGAAACAGAAAAAAATGGGAGTTAAGCGAAAAGTATATACCAAAAATTGCTAAATGTTGTGCGGATAATAATATAAAATTTATATGCACACCTTTTTATCTTGATGCTGTAGATATTTTAGAGCCGTATGTGAATGCGTATAAAATTGCTTCATATGAAATTTTGTGGCAGGACCTATTATCAAAATGTGCTAAAACAAAAAAGCCAATGATCATATCTACCGGTATGGCAACACTTGATGAGGTAAAATTTGCAGTAGAAACAGTATTTGATAATCAATGCACAGATCTGACAGTTTTGCACTGTACTTCAAATTACCCTACCCTGCCACAGGATTGCAACTTAAGTGCAATACAAACAATGAGAGAGTCATTGCCTAAAAATATCAAATTTGGATGGTCTGATCATAGTGTTAATTTTGGCGTAATACATAGGGCTATACATAAATATGATGTTTCAATGGTTGAATTTCATATGGATTTAGACGGCAAAGGTAAAGAATACCAAATGGGTCACTGCTATTTACCAAATCAGGTTGAGTCTCTTATAAAAAGTGTTAAAGATGCATTTTTAGCCGATGGTGATGGCAAAAAAGAACCGCAGGATAGTGAGTTTAAAGAACGTCTTTGGAGAGCAGATCCAATAGATGGCTTAAGGCCTCTTAGAGGTATAAGGGATAGTTTATGCAAAAGACAATAGCTATAATTCAGGCTCGCATGTCTTCAACAAGGCTTCCAGGCAAAGTTATGCTTGATTTAGCAGGAAAACCTGTGATCTGGCATGTTTACAATAGGGCTTTGCATTCTAAATATGTAAGCGAGGTTATCGTAGCAACATCCAAAGACAAAAGCGACGATGAGCTTGTGGAGTTTTTGAAAGCAAATTCAATGAATTATTACAGAGGTAGCCTTGATAATGTGCTTGAGCGTTTTATGGATATAATTTACGATAAAAAACCAAAGTATGTAGTCAGAATAACTGCAGATTGTCCGCACATTTGTCCTGTTTGGATAGACAATCAAATAAGTGCGCTAAGTTTGTTTGATGCAGATGTGATTTATTGTGAAAATGTTGGTTGTGCATTTGAAGGCGCTGGCGTTATTAAAGCTGATGTTCTTGATTATATTTATAAAAATACAAATGATGCTTTAAATAAAGAACATGTAGGTGCAATCTACATTACACAAAATCCCGATAAGCTTCGCATAGTAGAAGTTTGTCCAAAAGATTCTCTTATTTTGCAAAACTGCAGATTGACATTGGATGAAAAAGAAGACTATGAGCTATACAAAATAATATATGAAAAGCTATACACTCAAAAGCATTTTATGTATTTAGAAGATATAGTTAATCTTTTAAAATCAAACCCTGAGTTTATAAACATAAACAAAAATATTCAACACAAGCCACTAAATATTGAATTACAAACTAAATACACAGACATATGGAAAAATGCAAAAAAAGTAGGCAAGTTTTTCTGGCAGGATAATCCTTAAAAGAATACTTTTTGCTATATTATTTTGTATGAAAAATGTACTGTTTAGATGCAATGCTTCAAGGGCTATTGGTTTTGGTCATCTGGTTAGATGCCTGGCGCTTGCGTGTGAATTTAAAAAAAGAAACTGTCAAATTACTTTTGCTGTAAATAAAAATCTCAAGGCAATAAAACTCATTCAAAAAGAACAATATACTATAATCGAAAAAGATGAAAAAAACTCCAAACAATGGCTAATTGACACAATTGAAAAATCAAAAGCAGACATATTAGTTTTAGACATAAGAGATGGGCTTGATAAAGAAACTCTTAATGAAATAAAACAAAAGTTTAATATTAAAATAGTAAGCATAGATGATCCTCAAGATAAAAGGCTTGTTTGCGATTACGTTTTTTACCCACCCGTATTTCAGGTCAGGCATCTTAGCTGGGAAGGTTTTAAAGGTAAACTTTATTCTGGGTTTGAGTGGGTGATTTTGCGCGATCA
>NZ_JBMFGQ010000008.1:0-44383 GCF_049977265.1 Desulfurella sp.
CCCTTAGCGTTGTGTCAAATATTTTTACTATCCTGGAACTCATGGTTGATCCTCCTGATAAATTTTTACCACACTAACAAATTATTCTGTAAATGTCAATTTGCAAGTCCTATAACAATATAAATAGCGTTGAATTTAATAAAATAGACAATAAATACTTGAAATAATTAATAAACTTTTTTTGACTCATAAAGCTTTATAATTTATTTCTAAAATTTTATTTAATAATTTACTAACCTTAAACATAACAAAAAATTTAAAATTTAACCGTTTTCTTAATAATATTGTAAGTAATTATTTTATATATTATAATCTATAATATACATTATTTCATAATTTTATTTTTTGCTTTACAAAAATCAAAATTTTTGGTATATAAAGTGTAGGTTAATCTATTAAAAGGAGGCTACTATGAAAAAAACTATACTATCCGCCTTCTTGTTTTTGACGTTGACAGCAACCTCTCGTGCAGAAGTTTACATAGTAAAAAAAGGCGATACGCTAACAACAATTGCTCAAAAATTAGGCATATCAATGGAAAAGCTAAAAAAAACTAATCCAGATATAAAAAGCTCGGACTTAAGTATAGGCCAAAAGATACTTCTACCTTCAACTAAAATTGCAAAAACTTACTCTAGTTCCATAAAAGGTAATCTACATGAGGCGAGGGTTTACATTGTAGAAAGTGGTGATAATGCTTATAATATAGCAAACAAACTAGGCTGCAGCATTGATGATCTTAAAAAACTCAACCCTAATATTAATATTTCAAACTTAAATATTGGTGATAGAATAATTATACCGAATAATGTAAAATCCATCAATAACACTCAAGCAACAAATGTTTATACTGTTAAATATGGCGATACAGCTTCAACGATAGCAAGCAAATATAATATCTCTTTAGCTGAGCTTAAAAAATTAAATCCTCAATTCAATTTATCGAATATTAATATTGGAGATAAACTTATTTTACCCAATAATGTTTCAAATGATACTCAAAACGTTCAAACCATGGCCCAAAAGAAAACTTTTAAGAATGATTACTCATATACTGTTGAACCTGGAGATACACTTACGGCTATATCGCAAAAAACTGGTGTCAATATGAATGCCATCAAAAACTTAAATCCAAGTATTGATTGGTCAAATCTACAAATTGGAGAAAAAATAGTTTTAAAAGCAATACCTGAAAAAGAACAAATTATAACTAAAAATAATATTGTTCCATCAACCGATCAAAATACAAACTATATAAAATATACAGTAGGTTCTGGTGACACGCTTTACTCTATAGCAAAAGCTTTTTCTACTACCATTGCAAATTTAAAGCAAATAAATTCTTTATCGAGCTCTAATCTTTCTGTTGGTCAAACAATATTGGTGCCACCAAAAATCTTAGCAACAAATACTAAACAAAATCCTGATATAATTGACAAAGCTCAAACAAATAAAAATCAAGAGATAAATACCCAATCAGCAAGCGAAAAACAAATTATAACAAGTGACTACAACGAAAATGCTAACTACTCTTTATATTTGGATCACTATATAGTTAAAAAAGGTGATACTTTATACACAATTGCAAAAAAATTTAGCACAAGTGTTGATGATATTATTTCTTTAAACAATTTACAAGGTAATGAAATAAATGTTGGAGAAACTCTCTTGATACCAAAAAATAATACAAATATTGCCAATGAACAAAAAAATTATTCAACAAGTGAATATTCCCTTATTAACAAAGAAAACCCTTTAAGTGAAAGATTGGTAAAGTATGCTAAACTTTTTGTTGGTGCGCCTTATCAATGGGGTGGTACAAATTTAGAAACTGGTGTAGATTGCTCTGGTTTTGTACAAGATATATTTGCAAAATTTCACATAGATTTGCCACGCACAAGCTCTGAACAATTCAATGTCGGACGCCCCGTGCCTCTTGCAGATATCAAGCCAGGTGACTTACTATTCTTTCAAACATACGCTGGCACTTATCCTTCGCATGTTGGCATATACATAGGCGACAATAAATTTATTTCTGCGCTAAACCAAAACACAGGTGTTGTAATATCGCCGCTGGATGGTTATTTTCTAAATCGTTTTGTAGGAGCAAGAAGGGTTTTGCCGTCTCATGAAAAATTTGATTATAATGGGAATAGATCCGGGTAGTAGAACTACTGCATTTGGTATTGTAGATTGCTTAAAAAAAACTTTTATATACGATTTTATAGAACTTAATAAAATAAGTGATTTTGACAATAAATTATGTTTGGTATTTAAAAAAACTCAAGAAATTCTAAAAAATTACGAAATCACCGAAGCCGCGGTCGAAGATGTATTTTATTCTGTAAATATAAAATCATCCCTTAAATTGAGTGAGATCAAAGGAGCAATACTTGCAGCTATAAAAATTGCAAATATAAACGTAGTACACTATTCTACCAGGGAAGTAAAACAGGCAATATCTGGCTATGGAGCAGCTTCAAAAAATCAGCTTAAATTTATAATAGAAAAGACTTTTAATACGAAACTAGATAAACTACCTTTAGATGTTTCGGATGCAATTTCTATTGCTCTAGCGCATTGCAGCTACAAGCATACCGCAAGCCGCATTAATTGATTCACCTTTAGATTTCCTTACAGTAACAAACATATTTTTGTTTCTAAGTGTTTCAGCAAAACGTTCGATTGTCTGATTATCGCTTGTAAAAAGATTATCGTTTTTATTGTATTGATTAAAAGGAATCAAATTTATTTTACATTTAAGTGACTTTAGTAGCTTAATTAAATTATTTATATCCTCCTGTTTATCATTAAACCCTTTTATCATTATGTATTCAAATGTTAAACGCTTCCTTTCTGGCAAAGGAAAATCTTTCACACATTCCAGAAGCTCTTCAATGGGATATGTTGTGTTGATAGGCATTAAAAAGTTCCTCTTAAAATTATCAGCTGCATTAAGAGAAATTGCTAAGTTAATAAAAGGAAGGTCTTTTTTTAATTGCTCTATTTGAGGCACAAGCCCACATGTAGAAAGCGTAATTCTCCGTCTTGATATACTAAGCCCATATTCATTATTTATTATCAAAATAGCTTTTATTGTATTATCATAATTATCGAGTGGCTCACCCATTCCCATAAATACAATATTGGGTGCTTTGGTTGTATTTTTTTTGATAACATTGTAAATATGTCTTACTTGATAGATAATTTCCCATATTTTAAGATTTCTTGTAAAACCTAATTTACCAGTAGCGCAAAATTTGCAATTCATCTTACATCCAACTTGAGTGGATACGCAAACTGTGTTTTTGCCTTCTCTCATAGGTATTAGAACTGATTCTACAGCGCAATTATCTTGTAATTTAAATAAAAACTTTATAGTACCATCTTTATCCTTAATTGTGGTGTATTCAAGTTTTGGTATTAGAAATTTCTCGTTTAAAATATTTCTGTCTGATTTTTTTAACACACTTATATTAGAAAAATCATCGAAGCCTTTATTGTATACAAAACTAAATAATTGCTTGGCTCTGTATTTTTCTAAATTTAGATTTAGCATACGCTCTTCAAGTTCAGTTAGCGTAAAATCCAAAAAATTTTCCATTGACTTAATCTTTTTACTTTAAGCCCATTACAACTTCTATTTTTTCTTTTAACACTTCTGGAGTAAAAGGTTTGACTATATAATTGTTTACACCTGATTTTAAAGCTTCTAATATATCTTCTTTGGCTGCCTCTGTTGTAACCATAATTATGGGCACATCGTTCCATTCGCTTAAGCTTCTGATCTTTTTCACAAATGTCAAACCATCCATGTTTGGCATATTCCAATCCGTAATGATAAGATCAACTTTTGTTTGAGACAGTATATCCAATGCTTGCTTGCCATCTTCTGCTTCTAATACGTCGCTGCCGTATCCTATGCGTGAAAGCGTATTTTTAATAATCCTTCTCATTGTAGATGAGTCGTCAATTGTAATAATTTTCATTAAATCCCCCCCTTTTGAAAACTGTTTACAATATCATCAACTTCCTTGTCTATCTGCTCTTTTTGGGATTCATCAACAATTGTTTTTGCCACGCGCGCTCTAACTTTATTTCCTGATGCAAACCAATTATTTAAATACTCATGCAAAGCCTGTATTACGCTTATTACTTTTTCTATCTTTTGCCTTGTAATATCCTGAAATTGCAACAAATCCATAGATTCGAATATGTAGTTTTTAAGCTCTTCATGTGTTATTTGAATCTCATCAAAAATATTTAACACATTGGAAAAATACTCGTAATTATTTTTTACTGATGCTTTTGGAAATGCGTTTATAAAAACATCCATAAATTTTTTATGCTCATCCAGGTAAGGCTTAATCCTTTTCAATTCTACATCCATGGCATCAATTTTGCTTACCGCATTTTCCAATAACTCAAAAAGCTGGTTAACTTTTTCCTCGCTTTCTCTTGTAATCTCATCTAACTTATCTACTACCCTGTGATCTTCCTGGGGATACACTTTTCCAGTTAAATGCTCTATATTTTCTGGCTCTTGAGCATCTGTTAATACAGTTTCCTGCTTGGGTGTTTCTAAAATTCCCTGTGTATTTTTTTGTTCAAATTCATCCAATATTTGTTCTATATCTTCTTTTTTTGCTGAGTTAAAACTTGAAAGCAATTTGTCAATTTCATCTTGCGTGCTCATTAAACCTCCAAATCTATCCTTTTTTTAACGATATCTGTACGGCAAAATCTCCAAGTTCACACTCAAATGGTATTACGATAGTTGATGTACCTTTAGCTGAGCTGATAGTATGTTCTTTGCCTACAATAACATTTGGTATAGAGATTTTAATATGAATCTTTTTTTCATAGAAAATTTTTTTTACTCTGCCCGCTATTATGTTTGTTAGCTCTCCTATTGCATCTCTTGTATCCGCCGAAAGACCAAGTACTTCTCCTCCAATAAACTTAGAAACTATCTTTAATGCAGTTTGCTTAGGCAATGAAAAAGCAATCGAACCTACCGCTTCACCAGTTAAGCCAATGATGCCACTTATATCAAAAAGTGGTTCATCTGTTTGTTTCACGTATGGTTTTGATAATTTGGGTTCAACACCTACTATATCTTTAAAAATTTCTGTAGTAGCTAATATAAAAGGATTTATCCAATCTGCACTGATTGTTGACATTTTTAAAACCTATTTAACATTGTTTGTAACAGCTCTTACAAACTCTTCTGCAATAAATTTTGTACAAAAATCATCAGCTCCTACAGATTTTGCTTTTGCTAAATTAGCACCCCCAGATAAAGATGTGTTAACAACTACAGGCAATAACTCAAATCGTGCGTCTTCTTTTATCATTTTTGTAAGTTTAAAACCATCCATATTGGGCATTTCTACATCTGTTATTACTAAATCTAAAATCGACTTAATATTTCCGTTTGAGGTTTCATACAGTGTGTTTAAAAGATCCCATGCTTCCTGACCGTCTTTTGTTTCATAGAGTTTTTCTGTAATAGGCTTTATGGCTTCTTTGATAATCTTTCTTGCAATAGAAGAATCATCTGCTATCAAAACATTAGCTTTTCTTGAAATTTTAGCACTTGTCATGTCTTTTTCTATTTTTTCTATGTTTTCTGCTCCAAATATGCCAAGTTCTTCGCAAATCTTTTCAAAATCAACTATAAGCAAAACTTTATCTTTGTCTTCATCGTCTATATTGTTTATCGTGCCTATAATTTTATTGTCATACTGGCTGGATAGCACATCATTGGGTGGTTTTATATCGCTCCAGGTAAACCTTCTTATCCTTTTTGCCTCATGAACTACAAAACCTACGGTTACATTATTGAAGTTAGCAACAATAACTTTCTTGGTTTTAGCAATTGATTGACTTTTTGGTTCTTTCATATTTAACCATTTTGCTAAATTTACTATAGGAACAACCTCGCCTCTTAAGTTGATCATGCCCTCTAATACATCTGATTTGCCATGAACACTTATTATTTCTTTTGGATCTGGATATTTTATTATTTCTTTGATTTTTGACACATTAATACCATATATATTCTCTTTCATATAGTCGTTTCTATCTTCATACATTCTAAAATCTACAAATTCAACTCTGTTTTCACCTACTTTCAATACTTCTTTTAGATCGTCACTCATGACTTATACCCACCTTCTTTTAATATGGTGTTTGCATCAAGCAAGATAACTAAAACTTCATCTAGTTTACCAACACCTTTTATGTATTTTTGAATACTCTCGCTAACAGTTTCTGGCGAATTTTCTATGTTTTGCTTATCTATATGGAATATCTTTTTAATCCGATCTACCAAAAAACCTACATTGTTGTCTTCAACCGATACTATTATAATTCTGCTATCTGGAGTTATATCTTTAAACTTATCGAAGAATTTCTTGTTTAAGTCAACGATAGGTATAATCTTGCCTCTTAGGTTTATAACACCAAGCACAAAATCCAGTGTATTTGGAATGAAAGTTATGTTTATAGGTTTAATTATTTCTGAGACATTTAGTATATCTATGCCGTATGTCTCATTCTCCAGATTAAACCCAACAGCCTGAGTATAGACTATATCTAATTTTTGGGATTGCATGTTTATTCTCCTTTCTTAAGTGTTTTTGTTTTTCGCTCAAATATCTTTTTTATGCTTTCCAGATTTTCAGCTGAAGTTAAGCCCATTAGTGCGTTTAAACTCGTATCTTCATAACGAACTTTATCAGATTTTACGTCCTCACTCAAACCTACAATATATGATTTTTTGATTGTCGGTAGCTCCCTTATGTCGTTTACTAAATCTATGACATTTGGCATTGATAAATCCAGAAAGATTAAACTCGACGGATGTAAATAGAGAATTTTAACATCGTCGCTAAAAAAAACATTGTGATCATTAAAATTTTCTTTGATAAAATGTAGTTTTTCTAAGTTTTCAGATCTTGATAATACAAGTATATTTTTAGAAAGGTCTTCATTCCTGGCTATATGAGAAACTATATTGGTTGAAAGCTTTGACAATTCTTTTACAATTGAGACTACATCTAATATCAATGCAACGCTTCCATCTCCCATAATAGTTGCACCAGCGATCGATCTAACTTTGCCTAAATAGTTGCCAAGCGGTTTTATGACAACTTCCTCTTGATTTACAAGCGCATCAACCACTAAACCTAGTTGTTTTTCTGCAGACGAAACAATAACAACATATAACTCGTCTTTGCTGAGTGTTTTTTTATCCTGAGATATTTTTAAAATATCACCCAAATAAACAAGTGGCACAATGGAGCCTCGAAGGCGCAAAACATCTTTATTTTGTACATACTCTATGTCTGATAAAGCAATTCTAACTGTTTCTATAACATTTGCTAAAGGTATAGCAAAAAGGCTTCCTGTTACTTTAACAAGCAGTGACTGTATAATTGCCAGTGTTAGAGGAATTTTTATAATTATCTTTGTGCCAACATCTATTTGCGATTTTATACTGATAATCCCATTTAGTTTTTCAATGTTTGTCTTTACTACGTCCATGCCAACGCCACGTCCAGACAGATTCGATACCTGACTAACTGTAGAAAAACCTGGCAAGAAAACAAGGTTAAATATATCGCTTTCACTCATTTGTGATGCCTCTTGGGCTGTAATAATGCCATTTTCTATGGCCTTTTGCTTAATTTTTTCCTTATCCATACCTTTGCCATCATCACCTACACTAATTACTATATGATTTCCTTCCTGGGCTGCAGTTAGTTTCAATGTACCTATTCTATTCTTGCCTTTTTGAATACGATCTTGAGGCAATTCTATACCATGGTCAATTGCATTTCTTATCAAATGGACAAAGGGCTCGTTTATTTCTTCCACAATACTTTTGTCAAGTTCTGTTTCAGCACCTTCTATAACCAGATTTACTTCTTTATTTAAGTCCCTGCAAATATCCCTTACAACCCTTGGAAATTTATTAAAGACTTTGCCAATCTCAACCATTCTGGTTTTCATTATAGCCATTTGCAAATCAGTTGTAACAAGAGTTATTTGAGATGAAATGTTTGAGAGACTATCTGCAATATCGTCGTTTTCATTTTGCTCTGAAACTATATTTGCAAGCCGTACAAGCCTATTTTTTGCTAAAACCAACTCACCTGCTAAATCCATCAAATCATCTAATTTTTTAACATCTACTCTTATGGTTTGCTTATCAAGATCCTGCTTTGATTTGTCTCTATCGTCTTGAGGTTTTGCAGTAGCATATAATTTTTGAGCATTATCTTGAGATGGTGTTATATTAACAGGTTTTTGCATACTTTCTGTTTCTGACTTTTCGATAGCTGCTAAGTTAGAAGGTTCAGCACTTGCTTTACTTTCTTCTTTTAATAGTTTTTTAGCTTTTCTGCGCTCTCGATCTTCCTTTATTCTCTGCTCTAAAAGTCTTTGAATTTCTGCATTTAGTTCTTCATCGCTTAAATCCGTTTTTTTGGCAACCGGCTCTTCTTCTTGGATTTCTTCTATTTGAAGCTTAACAATATCATTTGCATCAAGAGGTTCTTCCCTACCTGCTCCATTTTCTAATTCTTGATCCTGGACTTTAACCCCTTTGGCACTGATAAGCTTTTGTATTTCTTGTTCTACATCTACACTATCTATTGATCTATTTGACTTTACCATGTCTACCATAGTCTTTAGTTTATCAACGCTCAATAGTATTGCATCCATAATAGAAGGGGTCAACTCTAAATCAAAACGTCTTAATGAATTTAAAATATCTTCAAGTTTGTGCGTTAATTCTGTAATTTTTTCAAAGCCCAAAAAGCTTGAAGAACCTTTTATCGTGTGAAATGCTCTAAATATTTTATTCAGCAAATCTGCATCTTTTGATGATTTTTCCATTGCCACCAAATCTTCATCCAAGCTTTCTATAAGTTCTGTTGTTTCAACAATAAAATCACCTAATATTTCGTCCATTTCATTAAAGCTACTCATTTTCCTCCTCCTTCTTAGGGTTAATATCGCCTAAGTTAGCCAACGTTTGGGCCAAAGCATCCATTAAATTATTCACAGATTTTATCAATTCACCAATTTCATCATCGCTCTCGTAGGCTATACGCTTTGATACATCACCCATTATAATTGAATTAATTGTATTTGTCGCATCTAAAATAGGTTTTACTATCTTATTAGATGCCCACATACTAAAAAATAGTGCTATTAAAATTGTTATTACACTAAAGAAAGAAAAAATACCAAGCATTAAAATCGTTTTAGAGTTAATTTGCTCATTTAATTTATTAACGCCTTCTATTAAATTGCTAATTGGCAATGTTAAGCCCAAGCCCCAACCGGTTTTAGGAATTGAAGTATACCCAACATATTTTTTAACACCATGAAACGTATAGTAAGATGTTCCAGTTTTTCCTTTTAAAATGTAGTTTGTCATCAATTGTGCCAATTTTTCACCATTCTGCGGATCTGTTAAATCAACATGGTCTTTTAATGTAATAAGCGGGTGTTCTTTGACTTTTGGATCAAACACAAGAACACCTTTATGATCTGTCATCCATAAGTATTTGTCGCTCATGGGCTTAATCTGGGCACTTTGCAAAATAGAAAATATTCCTACAGGATCTATTTCAAAAAGAATATATCTTTCATCTTTAAATGGAAATAAAAACGAAAAGTATGCGTTTTGAGATTTATTTAAATAAAAATCAATAAAATAAACACCTTTTGAAAATTTCTTATATTCGTGTGCTTTGATCTGTCTTATTGCATCTTTAAACGTTTCGTTTTTAGGATATGAATAAACTATAGAAAAATTTTTGTCCAAAAAAGCAATACCTTTAATGTCCAAATCTTTGCTTGTTACAGTATAAATATTAGGTATGTATTTTGTTGGCTCTTTTGTGTTTGACAAAAAATTAACAGTAGATGTACACATTTTTTCTTTTATGTTTAAATTTGCTTCTATGATTTTTGCATAGCTTTCAACTTCGTCTTCCAGGTAATGGTTTGCTTGGGATTCAAAAACATTTTCGCTTGAATTTATAAAAAAACTTCTTAAAGTCAGTAAATTATACAAAGAAATAATGCTAAATAACACTGAAACTATAAGCATTATAGAAAAAGTATACGCAACAATTTTTGTCCTTATACTTTTTTTATACAACACTTAACCTCTGCGTACGAATTTTTGAGCGCTTTTCAATTGGCAAAATTAGTTTTACAGTCGTAGTGTTGTTCTTGGATAATATACGTAGCCTACCCTTGTGAGCTTGAACTATAAGCCTAGATATAAATAAGCCCAAACCCACACTTTTTGGTTTTGTAGAATAAAACGGTGTAAATAGCATATTTAATCCTTCTTTATCAATCCCTCCACCATCATCTTCTACGCTAATCATTATTTTATTGCCTTCTTTTTGGCAAGAAACAATAATTTTTCCTTTTTCTTCAATTGACTCATACGCATTTTTTAAAATTTCTTCTAAAACTAAACCGAAAAGATTCCTGTCAATAAATAAATCTCCACCACAGTTGGTTTGGCTTATAAAGTTTATAAATTTAAATGTATTCTCTTTTTGAAAGTTTTCAAAGGCTTTTTGCAAAAAATCATCAATCTTAACTTTTTCTAATTTTAAATTGGATGCGTTGTTTATAATCTCTATATCAAGAATTATCTTCATAATTTTAGTAAACTCAGTTTGAATCGATTTAATATAAGGTTCAATATCAGCTTTTAAATCGTTTGGCAATTTCTTACTTATTAAATTTAAAAAACCACTTATAGACATTACAGGGTTTCTTAAAACATGAGCTATGCCCTGGGATATGTATTTTATGTTATTATAGTTGAGATCTCTTTGGCTTAAGCTAAGCTTACTAAAACCTGATAAAACTATCACTTCGAATACAAAAAAACCGCCACTTTTAAATACATTAATGTAACAAAATTGAATTTTTTTATTTTTATCAATAAGGCGTATAAAATTTTTATATACACCATCTTTGCTTAATATTTCTAGTAAGTTGTCAAAAAAAATGCCCCTATCATCAACTTGCAAAATCTCTGTTATATCTTTTCCGGGTTGTATATCAAAATGAAAACTGGCATTTTTGTTAGTATATACTATATTTTTGTTTATATTAAACACTATTATGCAACTTTCCAAATAATCAAAAATCTCTACATTCACATAATAACCCAGCCTTTTAAAATATCAAAACAAAATATAACATAACTTTAACTATTTATCAAATACTCTATTAAATATTTTATTAATATTCCTTATAAAATAAGTATAATCAAAACATTCATTAAGTTCTTGTTCGGATAAATATTTACCAATAGTTTCATTTTTAGCTAAAAGTAATTTATAATCCACTTTATTGTTCCACGATTCAAATGCCAAATTTTGCGTAATTTTATAAGCAGTTTCTTTATCAAGACCTTTTTCAATTAGCTTTAGCATTACCCTTTGAGAATATATCACACCTCTTGTTAGGTTAAGGTTTTCAAACATTTTTTCTTTATACACAACCAGATTAGACAAAATATTGTTCAGTCTATTTAGCATAAAATCAATTGCTATACTTGAATCTGGCAAAATTATTCGCTCATTTGATGAGTGGCTTATGTCGCGCTCATGCCACAAAGCCACATTTTCAAGGGCGCATAAAGCGTTTGATCTAACAAGTCTTGCAAGACCGTCTAAGTTTTCACTCAATACCGGGTTTCTTTTGTGCGGCATGCTTGAAGAACCTTTCTGACCACCATGAAAGTATTCTTCTGCTTCTTGCACTTCTGTTCGCTGATAGTGTCTTATTTGAAGTGCAATTTTTTCAATAGTTGCTGCAATTATAGCAAGCGTAGTCATATACTGGGCATACCTATCCCTTTGTATAATCTGGTTGGAAATAGGATCAGGTTTTAGACCTAAAATTTCACAGGCGCGCTCTTCTAATCCTAAATCTACATTTGCAAATGTGCCCATAGAGCCAGAAATTTTGCCGTATGAAACTGTTTGTCTTGCCTGCTCCATTCTTTGCAAGTTCCTCTTCATTTCTTCATACCAAAGCGCAATTACAAATCCAAATGTAATAGGCTCTGCATGAATACCGTGAGAACGTCCAATCATTGGCGTATCTTTAAATTCAAACGCCCTTTTTTTAAGTGTTTCAAGTAATTGTTTAATATCATCAATTATAATCTCGCATGAACGTTTTAAAAGTAAAGCATTTGCGGTATCAACTATATCTGAAGATGTAACACCATAGTGTAAAAAACTGCCTTCTTGTGGTGTCAAATACTCTCTGACATTTTCATTGAAAGCTACAATATCATGACGTGTAATTTCTTCTATTTCTTCAATGCGTTTTACATCAAATTTTGCCTTTTTTCTAACGCTTTGGGTTATACCAGCTGGGATTGTACCCATTTCTTCATGAGCTTGCATAATTGCTAGTTCTACTTCAAGCCACTTTTGGTATTTATTTTCCAGCGTCCAAACATCATCCATAATTTTTCTTGTATATCGCTCGATCATACACACCTCACCTGTAAATTTGATTTTTTATCTTTATGTTAATCAAAATACCTATTGCAATAAAATTTGTTATGACAGCAGAACCACCATAGCTTACAAATGGCAGTGGCACACCTACGACAGGTAACAATCCTATTGTCATACCAATATTAAATATCAAAGAAACTGATAGCATAATTGTAATACCTATTATAACGATTTTCTCAAAAATTGAACTAGCTATATCAATAAACGATAAACATCTAAAAATAATAAATAAATACAAACCAATTAAAAGTACTGCACTAACAAAACCCCATTGTTCACAAAAAGCGGCAAATATAAAATCCGTATGATTTTCTGGTAAGAAATTAAGTATTGTTTGTGTTGCACCTGCAGCAGTTTTACCAAAAAGACCACCTGATCCTACGGCTATTTCTGATTGAATAATATGATAGCCAAACGTATGCGGTGAAAGGTAAGGATTTATAAATGAAATTAAACGCTCTTTTTGATAACCTTTGAGCAAACTCCAAAAAAAAGGTGCAGCAATGAGCAAAAATATGGCAGATTTAATTAAAAAAGTCTTTTTTACCCCAACGCTTAATATAATACCAAATCCCACAATTAAAATAATCAAAGCTGTACCTAAATCTGGCTGTTTAATAATTAATGCCGCGGGGAGAAGTATTAAACCAAGTGGTAAATATAAGTCTTTAAAGTTATACTTAGAACTTTTAATATATTCATCAAAATAGGCCGCTAAAATGAGAATAATCGCTAACTTCATAAACTCAGATGGTTGAATATTAAAAAAACCTAAAGATATCCAGCGTTTTGCACCGTGTCCTACAAAACCTATAAAAAACACTATTATTAATATTAATAAAATAAAAACATAAAACACAAAAGCATAGGATTTTATTAGTTTTAAATCCAAATTGGCAACTAATAAACACAAAAAAATACCCAGCGATTCCCATAATATTTGTTTGTTATAGAAAACCTTACCTGCGTCTGTGCTATAAATTAAAAAGATACTCAAAATTGCAAGCAAACAAACCGCAATAAATAATGGGTAATCAAAATATTTAAATTTTCTTCTATCTATTTGAAATAACATGTCAAAAGACCTAAAAAGTTTTCACTCAAACACTGTTATTGAGTTTTTACCAGCTCTTTTAGAAGAGTATAGTGCAGCATCCACTCTTTCAATTATAGACTCAATTGTATCATTTTTTCTTGCGCTAGTTAATCCAATTGAAAAGGTAACTTTAAACTCTTCATCTTTTTTTTTAAATATTACTTTAGACATTTTCTGAACAAACTTATCTGCTACTTTTTTTGCACTATTTATATCAGTCTCTGGCATTAGAACAACAAACTCATCACCACCGTAGCGAATGGGTATGTCTGAGGAGCGAATATTTTTATTTATAAGATTGCCTATTTGCCAAAGGACATTATCGCCTATATTGTGGCCATATTTATCATTTATATCTTTAAAATCATCCACATCTATCATAAATAAGCTAAAAATACGGTCATAGCGCTCCATGAAATATAGATTTTCTTTCACTTTTATTTGCAAATACTCCCTTAAATACAAACCTGTTAGGCTATCTCTGTAAACTTTTACTTTTAAGTTTTCTAAAGATTGTCGCTCTAAGTCAATATTACGCATAGCTTTTTCCAAACTAATTTTAAGTGATAAATTTATCTTTTTGAGTTTTTCTAACTCATCATAGGCATTATTTGAATCTTCCAAATGTAAATTTTCTTGAAAATTGAGCGTTTCACTAATATTTTTACTCACATCAGACATTTCTTTTTTCACATTTTCAACAATTTTTGCAATCTTTTCTTTTATTGGGATCAGCAACTCATCCTGATTATTGTACTCTTCATATAAATAATTTTTCAATTTATCATTATCTATACCTTTTTGCATAGCAACTTCTATAAATAATTTATAGTAATTGTAAGGCGTTAAATTTATATTACTTTCTATGGCTTTATTTAGAGTATCGCTAATTAATTCTTCTATCACAAAAACCTCAAACTATCACAAGTTAAAATTTTCTCTATACCGTTTTTAGTTTCAACAAGTAAAAAACCCAGCTCATCTATCTGTTTTGCTGTTCCATAAATTTTCTTGTCGATGCTAACAATTTCTACCTGCCTATCAAGCGTTATTTGATAAAGCCTCCACAAGTTAAGTATATTCTTTTTATAACCTTTTTCAATAAGTTTAATAAGTGCACTTAAATAGTACATTATCTTATCTAAAAGCCATAACCTATCTGTAGTCTTTTTTTTAAGCTCGTAAACGCTTGTTGCATTAATTTCATCGGGTATTTGCTCCCAATTTACATTTACGCCGAAACCTATGACAATCTCTTCTATTAAAGACATATCACTTTTGATATCCACTAAAACACCGCAAATTTTTTTGTCATTTACAAGACAATCGTTTGGCCATTTAATTTTAACTTTAATATTAATATCATTAAGCGCTAACACAACAGCTATACAACTTGCAAACATCACAAGCAAACCATCCTGTGGGTTTAATTTTTGTGGCAGGTAAATATAAGATGCATAAATATTGTTGCCAAAGGATAGCCAATGCCTACTTTTTCTACCGCGACCTTGCGTTTGATTAAGCGAAACAATCAGAGCTTTATGAGCTAAATTTTTGTTATTTTCTAAGATTTTTTTTGCTTCATCCATTGTTGAGGTAGTGCTTTCAAAAAAATAAACTTGATTTATAGCTTTGTTTTTTTGTACTAATTTATTAACCTCGAAATTGTTAAGCAAATCAGGTGGTTTTTGAATTAACTTGTAACCTACACCTCTTTTTGCTTCTATTAAATAACCAGCATTTTTTAATTTTTTTACATGCTGCCAAATGGCAATTCTTGATATTTTAGTTTTTGAGCACAAAAAATCGCTACTTACAAACTTATCTTTATTATCATACAAAATTTCTAAAACTGTTTGGGTTGTACTCATATATTGCGCAGGGCTTTATTTAATAATTTTATGGCGCAAAATTTACCACACATAGTGCATACATCACTTTCTTTTGGCATTGAAGACTCTCTTTGCGATTTTACATAATTTGGGTCAATAGATAACTCTATCATTTTATTCCAATCAAGATTTTTTCTTGCTTTAGACATTTCCATATCCCACTCAATTGCACCAGGTATTTTTTTTGCAATATCTGCTGCGTGGGCTGCTATGCGTGTTACAATAACTCCTTCTCTTACGTCTTCTGGGTTTGGCAGCCTTACATGTTCTGCTTTTGTTACGTAACATAGCATATCTGCTCCATATGAGGCCATTAAAGCACCACCTATTGCACTTGTTATATGGTCATAACCTGGCGCTATATCTGTAACAACTGGACCTAACACATAAAATGGTGCGCCCTCGCATACTGCTTCTTCAATCTTGGCGTTTGTTATAATCTGATCTATTGGTACATGCCCTGGACCCTCAATCATAGATTGGACGCCTGCTTTTAGTGCTCTTTTATGGAGCTCTCCTAAAATAATCAACTCTTCAATCTGAGCTCTATCTGTAGCATCAGCTATTGCGCCTGGTCTGAAGCCATCGCCTAAAGATATTGTAACATCGTATTTTTTTACAAGCTCAAGCACATCATCAAAATATTCATACAATGGGTTTTCCTTTTCATGATATAGCATCCATACAGCCAAAAATGAACCACCACGTGATACAATATCTTCAATTCGCCCTTGCTTTACCAATCTCTCAAGCGAACTTTGTGTAACACCACAGTGAAGAGTCATGTAGTCCATGCCATCTTGGGCTTGTTTTTCTATTGTTTTTAACAAATAATCTTTAGTTAAATGTATAATTGAGCCTTCTTTTGTTGCTATTTCAACTGCTGCCTGGTATATTGGAACATTGCCTACAACTATTGTGGACTCATTTAAGATCTTTCTCCTGAAAAAATCTAAATCACCGCCAGTTGAAAGATCCATCAGAGAATCGGCTTTAGCTTCAATTGCAGCTTTGACTTTAAGTAATTCAGCATTGATATCAACTATGTCAGAAGACGTACCAATATTTGCATTAACTTTTGTTTTCAAACCTTTACCTACACCCATTGCTTCAATTTGGTGGTTTATGTTTCTTGGTATAACTATTGTTCCCTTTATCAAACCTTCCATTATAAATTCTGGGCTTCTTTTTTCTTTGAAAGCAACTTCTTCAATTGGCTTTGTAATAATGCCTTGTTTGGCATATTCAATTTGAGTCATAACACCCCCTTAAATTAAAGGTATTATTACATTAATTATCAAATTTATCAAGTAGGATATACAAAAGAAGCTGTTTAAAAAAATGGTGCCGAGGGCGGGACTTGAACCCGCACGAGGAAACCCTCACTACCCCCTCAAAGTAGCGTGTCTACCAGTTCCACCACCTCGGCTCTAAATTTTATTTTTATAATAGTCTTCAACTTTTGTCAAGTAAGTTCAATTTTTACTTTAATAAAAAATTTTTTTGTGCTATACTTACGATCAATTATGAGGATTTTGTTTATTTTAATGTTTTTATTATTATTGCCAATTTTTAGTAATGCAACTGATTTCAACAATTGTCTATCTTGCCATAAAGGTATTGAACAAATGCCAAAACCACATGACTTTAGTTGTGATAAATGCCACGTACTGCCTCAAGATAGAAATAAACCCATAACATCGCATAAATTAATCGTAAAAAACCCTTCTTCTCCAAAATACTGGAATATATTTTGTTACAAATGCCATTCAAAACAAATAAACGATGTTGAACACTCACTACACTACACTGCTTATGGTGAAATAAATAAAACACTCTTTACACTGCTTCATAAAAAAACAAATTACACAGTTCAAGATCTACCTAAAAAAGGCAATAATTTGCTGGAAACACTTTCATTCCAATTTTTAAGACAAAACTGTTTGAAATGTCACATATCAAGCGAAGGCGAAAAAGGTACTGGATTATATAGGCCTTCTGGGTGTGCTGCATGTCATATGCCATTATCAAAAGATGGCATATATCTTGGAAACGATAAAGCTATGCATGGCAAACCATCAAACATTGCCTATCATAAATTTATAAAACCACAAATGCAAAACTGCCTATCGTGCCACAATAAACAATACGTAGGAACAGATTATCTTGGTATGTTTCCAAAAGAATTTGGTGAAACCTACAGAACACCAATAAACAAAGAAGGTAATTTCCCACCTGTAATTTATGGAATTGACTATAACTATTTAGCAAAAGATGTACATTACAAAGCAGGCATGACTTGCATGTCTTGTCATACAAAACAGGAAGTTATGGGAAATGGCAAATTTTATCACAACGAAACACAAAGTCTGCAAGTCACCTGCCAAACCTGCCATGGAGGCTACCATACAAAACCAAAACGTTTTTTTAAACACATAAAATTATTTAACCCAAACATACCAGGACACAAGTATCACGAAAATGTCTCATGTAGCGCCTGTCATGCTCAATGGACAATATATGACTTTGGTTTTTATGCATTAAAAGATGATACAAAAGACTACACTAAATGGTCAGCTTTTACACTAACAGGTAACCCTCAGGCAGATAAATTTTTATCACATGCAATAGGTCTTATTGAAGAAGGCAAAAGCGCACCTGCTCCTATGCAAGAAGATTTCTTAACAGGTAAAATGGAACCAGGATTGTGGCATATTGGGTATTTGTTCACAAGATGGGAATATGTAATATTGGGCAAAATGGGCTCTAAATATGTAATTTTGCGACCAATGTACCAGTATTATTTTAGTTATAAAAATGCCCAGGGTAAAGTCATTGTAAACAATAAATTTATGGGAGCTGATTGGGAACCATATTTCCCACATACAATTGGAAAAGCAAGAAGCTGTCTTTTCTGTCATGGTAACAAAACCGTAGCAGGAGAAGGCTTTTATCCAATTAAAGACAATTTTGCAACTAACCTTATGAAACCTACAACATGTGCTCAAAGCAATGTTAGGGTTTTAAATAAAAAGGAAAAAGAAAACTTAATAGATTATACACCTTTGTTTAAAAAAGAATATTTAAGGCATTTAAACTATAACAAATAGTTATCTTTCATAGAGCAAATTTGAAGGTATTGTTGTATAAGACTTGATTTCATTTTTATCATTTAAGTATATGCTATAGCAGTATATGCCAACCTGTGTTAAAAAATCAAGTAAGTACTTATCGTTGTTATTAAGTTCTCGTTTAATAACTTTATCTATAATAAAAATTATATATACAGAATGCCTGTAGTTTTCATCCGCAATATACATAAAGGTTTGGCCAATTGCATTTACCCACGCAGATTGATGTTTTTGTGTATTTAACTCCAACTCAATAAATATAGAATTTTTAGGGTCATAAAAATCAGCTTGCCAGAATTTGTAACTTTTTGATGTGAGTGATTTTAGAGTTGTCATTACAGGAATATTTTTATCCTGAAGCAACATACTGTGTTTTTTAGCTATTTTTTTAAACTCATTCTTTATTGCCTGAATATTAACCCTAGAGTCTTCATTAAAAAAGCTATACAAATTGGAAAACTTCACCTGATAGTTAAAATAAGCATTAAAAACATCAACTATTGGGTATGATTCAACCATTAAATCACCTTTTGCCTTTTTTAAAACTTAACAAATTGTTATCGACTTTTCAAGAAAAAAATAACTAAATTCCATACAAAAAATGCATCAATTCTTTACCAAAAAAAATATAAGAAAATGCACTCAAAGCTAAAAATGGACCAAAAGGTATCTTTGCTTTAAGTGTTTTACCAAATAATGCAACTAATAAAATCCCAACAATAGAACCTATAAATGATGCAAAAAAAATAGTGTACACCACTCCAACCCATCCTAACCACACGCCTATAACACCAAGTAATTTAACATCGCCAAAACCAAGAGCTTCTTGTTTTAATATTTTTGAAAATATTTTAGCTACACTATAAAATAGTATAAAACCAAAAACACCACCAATTAAACCCTCTGTAATTTTGCCATTAAAAATTACAAATAAAATCCCAAAAACCAGTAATAAAATGTTTATTATATCTGGTATAATAAACAATTCTAAATCAATAAAGCTCAAAACAAGCAAACAGTAACCAAAAATAATCCAAAAAATAGTGTTTAAACTTAAACCAAACTTTAAAAATACACCCAATGCAATTAATCCACCAAAAATCTCAATTATTGGATATTTAAGAGATATTTTTGATTTACAGTTTCTACACTTGCCTTTTAATATTACATAGCTTAATACGGGTATATTATCGTACCATTTTATAGGAGCGTTGCATGTAGGACAGCTGGAAGGTGGCGTTATGATGGAAATACCTCGTGGTATTCTGTAAATGCAAACATTTAAGAAACTGCCAAATATTAATCCCATTAAAAATACAAACACATAAATCAATCTTCTTCCTCATTTTTTGGCTTTTGTGCAAGGTAAACTACACCAATACTTACAACATATAGCAAAATCATAGGTATTGCCATTAAAAACTGAGACAATACATCAGGAGGAGCAAGTATTGCTGCTACTATAAATGCAGCAAGTATTGCATAGTCCCATTTTTTTATAAGCCATTTTGCATCTATAATGTCTGCTTTTGCCAAAATAAAACTTAAAACCGGCATCTCAAATATAAGTCCAAACGCAAAACAAATTCTTAAAAAAAATGATACATACTGCTTAATACTTGGCATCGCAGATATTTCTGCTCCACCATAGCTAACTAAGAATTTCAAACCAATAGGCAATATCACTTTATATGCAAATAAACATCCCAATAAAAAAAATATGGTAGCAAAAAGAACAAAAGGTAAAACAACTTTCTTTTCTTTTTTGGTTAAACCTGGATTTACAAACATCCATATATGATAAAACACATAAGGCAAACCAAACAGCAAAGCCGCATAAAGAGATGCTTCCATTCTCACCCAAAAAGCTTCTGTTATGCCTGTAAATATAACATGGCTTGTTTTAGGTAAAACTTTTAAAAGAGGTTCCATTATAAACTGCAAAATTTGAAGCGAATAATGAAATGTTATAAGTGCCAATATACCAAGCACAATTGTTACATAGATAATCCTTAGCCTGAGCTCTTCTAAATGCTCAAGCAAGGTCATATTATTTGGGTTTTTCTTCATTAGAATTTATTTCTTGAGAAGTTTCTTTTGAATTCTGGTCTTGTTTTGCTTCTTCTAGTAAAGATTTCCATTCATTTCTAATTTTATCTGCAGGATTTATATCTTTAAAGTCTTTAAAGCTTTTTAACTTTTTTATATCTTTTATTTTTTTAAAATCTTCAATATACTCGTTATCAATATCTATATTTTGTTTTATATCGTTTTTTGCCTGCTCATAAGCCTTAATAAAAGCTTTATAAAATTTAGCAAATTCTCTTGCGATCTCTGGTAAACGCCTTGGACCAACAATAACGATCAATATAAATAAAATTACAAGTAACTCGCTATCTGATATACCAAACATTTTAAAATAAAGATTAGCCTGCTAAAAAACCAGGCTAATCTTTTAGTAACTTACATTATTTTTTCAATTTTACCGGATTTTAAACAAGTTGTGCAAACAACTATTCTTTTTGGTTTTCCGTTTTGCAAAACCTTCACTTTTTGAAGATTTGGTAACCATATTTTTTTTGTTTTTCGATTAGAATGACTAACACTATTACCTACATGGACACTTTTACCGCATATATCACATTTTCTCGACATCTTACAACCTCCTAAAAACACATACACTATAAACAATATTCTATAATTTTTCAAGTGCTTCTTTTTCAATTGATTCTTTATAGTCACAATCAGGGTTAGCACATTTTAGAGAGTCTTTTAAAACTTTAAATAATTCATGACCACATTTTGGGCATTTTTTACTGATAATGTTACCCCTGATGGTAAACTTACAAGATGGATAATTGCTACAACCATAAAATTTTCCACGTTTTGAAAATTTTTCAACTAAATCGCCACCACACAGTGGACATTTTAGACCCGTGGGGTATGGCATTGTATTTTTACACTGCGGATAATTTGAACAAGCAAGAAATTTGCTTCCTTTTTTGGAATGCTTTACAACCATTTTGGCACCGCATTTTTCGCAGAATATGTCAACTGTCTCTTGTTTTAAAGACTTAGTATTTCTACACTTTGGGTAATTTGAACAAGCTAGAAACTTTCCAAAACGCCCCTGCCTTATTACCATTGGCGCACCGCAAAGTTCACAAATAATATCTGTAGGTTCGTCTTTTGGTTTTATGCTCTCCATATCTTCATATGCTTTGTCAAGCATAATGCGAAATTTCTCATAAAAATCTTTTAAAAGCTTTGTTTTATCTACTTTATCTTTTGCCACATCATCAAGATTTTCTTCAAGTTTTGCTGTAAAATCGACATTTATTATATCACTAAAAAAATCAAAAAGTGCCTTTGAAACCACAATGCCAGTTTCTGTCGGATAGAATTTTTTGTCATTAAGCATAACGTATTCTCTTTCTAAAATAGTGTCAATTATAGTAGCATAAGTTGATGGTCTGCCGATACCATAAGACTCAAGCGTCTTAATGAGACTTGCTTCCGTATATCTAGGTGGCGGCTCACTAAAGTGTTGCTTCGTTAGCACTTCTTTTAGCTCTATAATTTCGTTTTGCTTAAGATCAGGAGCCTTTTGAAAATCATTTTCAGATAAATCCCAAATTTTTAAATACCCATCAAAAACAAGCTCATTAAAATTTGCTTTTGATTTAAAGCGATTTGATTCAAAAGTAACACTTACATTGCTGACTTTTGCACTTGATGCTTGACTCGCCATAAATTTTTTCCAAATGAGGCCGTAAAGCTTATATTCATCGTTGCTTAGATATTCTTTTACCATATCTGGCAACAAGGATGGTTTGGTTGGTCTTATAGCTTCGTGAGCCTCTTGCGCAGTTTTTGATTTAGTTTTATAGGTATTTGGTGTCTTTGGTACATAATCTTTGCCATAAATTTTTTTTATTATGCTTAGAGCTTCTTCTTGGGCCTGATGGGCTACATTAAAAGAGTCAGTCCTCATATAAGTAATTAAACCTGTACGTTCTTTTTGAACATCAACACCCTCGTAAAGTTTTTGAGCAATTTTCATTGTTTTTTTTGGTGCAAACCCTATTATTGTCGAGGCTTCTGCCTGAAGTGTACTTGTAATATACGGGGGTTTTGGTTTTCTTGTAATTGTTTTTTTTGTTATATTTTCAACAATAAATTGATCTTTTTCAATTTGAGACTTTATCTGAGCTGCTAGATCTGCGTTATTTATTGAAAACTTTTCTAATTCTTTATTATCAATACTTATTAAAACAGATTCAACTTGTTCATTGTTTTGATAAAAAATTAAATGCATTGTCCAGTATTCTTTAGGCGTAAAATTTTTTATTTCATCTTCTCTCTCAACTACCAGTTTTAGTGCAACTGACTGTACTCTACCAGCAGATAATCCACGTCTAATTTTTTTTGCTAAAAGCGGCGAAAGTTTATAACCAACTATTCGATCTAAAATGCGTCTGGACTCTTGTGAATCCACCATCAGCAAATCAATATTCCTTGGGTTTGCTAAAGCATTTAAAATCGCTTCTTTTGTTATTTCGTGAAAAACTATGCGCGCTACCTTATTTTTTGGTATTTTGCCAGCCTCTACAATATGGTAGCCAATTGCTTCACCTTCTCTATCTTCGTCTGTTGCTATGTACACTTTACCAGATTGCTCGCTGAGTGTTTTAATTTTTTCAACAATAGGTTTTTTATCTTTTAAAATAGTGTACTTAGGTTTAAAATCGTTTTGAATATCAACTCCAAATTGATTTTTTGGCAAATCCCTAATGTGACCATAAGAGGCCATTACCTCATAGTCTTTTCCTAAAAAACGTGATATTGTCTTTGCTTTTGCGGGAGACTCTACTATAACTAAATTCATATTTTACACACCTTATCAAAATCTAAACGCTTAATAACACCTTTTAGCTCTAAATCAAACAACAAAGAAACTACTTCTTCTATCGAAAAATTTGTTTTTTCAACAATTTCATCCAAACTTAATTCACCTTCTAAAAAATTCATTAAATTAGTTTCGTTCTTGGTAAGGGTTGCTTCTATATTGTTTTGGTTTTCTTGCCTCAGCGATTTCTTAATATCTTTATAAAAATAGAAAATAATATCTGAAGGTTCTTGTGCTAAGTAAGCTCCATCTTTAATCAATTGGTTTGTACCCAAGCTTCTATGAGAGAAAATCTCTCCTGGCACAGCAAAAACTGGTTTTGATTGTTCCTGCGCATATTTTGCGCTAATCAAGGATCCGCTTTTTATATCAGCTTCAACAACAAGCAAACCTTCGCTTAACCCAGTGATTATTCTATTTCTTCGAGGAAAATTGTAGGCATGCGGTGGTGTATTAATTGCAAATTCGCTAATTATTGCCCCTTTTTGAGACAAAGCTTCAAATAGTGTTTGGTTTTCTCTTGGATATACTACATCAATACCACAACCCAAGACTCCAATACTGTAGCCATCATTATTAGTGCAGGTTTTGTGAGCAATACCATCAATTCCCCTTGCCAAACCACTTACAATTGAAAACCCCGACAATGTAAGCTCTTTAGAAAAAAATTGCGTACATTTTTCTCCATAACCCGAAGGATATCGTGTACCCACAATAGCGAAAAAAAGCTTGGAAGTATCTAGTTGTCCTTTTACAAATAACACAATTGGCGGATAATCAATATTTTTAAGATTTTGTGGGTAATTATCATCATAGTAATTTATAAGCTCAATATGATTCTTTTCTATATACAAAATATCAGAATTAATCTTTTTTTCATCAATTTTTGATTTAAATTTATCAAACAGACCTTCCAAACATAAGTAGTTTTTTGGCTCTTTTACTGCTATATTGGCGTTTGCAATAGCAAGCATCATTTCATTTTTTTGCAACAAGCAGCCTCACAAGACCATTATAGTAATAATATTCATAAAAATTATTAAAACCAACACTTCTTAAAATTTCTTTAATCGGTGTATTAATAAACTCTACTGCCAATGGACACTCAAAATGCTCAAATAGTTTTCTAAACCACAAAGGCCTGCCTATATAGTCAAACTCATTGTAGTCCAATATACAAAATTCTCCATTTTTTTTCAAATTTGCATAAGCGTTATTAATAATTTTTATTCTATCTAGCGTTTCAAATCCATGCAATACAAATGATATAAAAACTTTGTCAACTATAAATGGATTTTTTTTTCTAATATCATGGTTAAAAATTTTTACATTCTTATATAAGTGGCACTTTTTCATAGCCTCAAAAAGCATATTTTTGCCTAAATCCAAACCAATAATTTGATTTTTTGTATATTTTAAGAAATTACATAAAGCCATGGCTGTTCCACATCCGAAGTCCAATATAGAATGATTTTCTTTTATATTCATATCTTTTATAGCTTTTCTTAGAAACTTTTTATAGCTAAAAGCACTTGCAATTGTAATTATCTCATCGTAAAAAATAGCTTCTAAGCCTTTTACTTCAACTTTGCTCAATTTTTTCATAATCCGACGTATAAACTATAAGAATTTTTTAAAAAAGTCAATCGCTTTTTTTCTTAATCGCGGGACAAATTTCATTTAATTCTGTTAAACTTAAATTTTTCATACTCTCCCAAAAAGGAAATGTTCTACACTGTAAAGGCCTTGCGAAATAGATTTCACACAAACCATCATTCAAAAAACAACACGCATACTCTCCATTAATTTTTACATTTGCAAGTACAATTTTATCATAGAATTTCCTTGTATAGGTCTGAATAAATTGCTCAATTTCTAAATTTAAATAAATAGCAATAGATTCTATATCGCTTTGCTCTAAAAACACATAGCCCTCGCCCTTGCAACAGTAACCTTTGCAAATTTTGCAATAACTGTCATCAAAACAGTAGTTAAAACCTAAATGTTTCTGGCACACAAATCACTTAAAAAACAATTATCACAATGGGCTTTTTTTGCTGTGCAAATATACCTACCATGCAATATCAAACCAGAAAAAAACGCTACCCAGTATTGCTTTTCGCAAATAGATTTAATCGATTCCTCAACTTCTTTTGGGTCAGTGGTTTTTGAAATTCCAAGCCGTTTGCAAACACGCGCCACATGCGTATCTACACCTATTGTGGGCTTTGAAAAACCAAATGCAAGTAAAATATTAGCTGTTTTTTCGCCAACACCAGGCAATTTAATTAACTCATCAAAATCATCTGTAACTTTATTATCAAACTTATCACATAAAATTTTTGACAATTCAAAAATACTTTTTGCCTTAGAATTGTGCATGCTGCATGAGGATATTAGCATGTTAACCTCATCTGGGCTTGAATTGGCTATATCACAAGGGGTTTTAAATCGCTTAAAAAACTCCTTTGTAATCTTATTTGTTGTTTTATCAAGGCATCTTGCGGATAAAATCAAAGCTATAAGTAATTCAAACGGATTTGAGTATTCAAGCTCTAACTTTGGTTCTTTGTAGTGTTCAATAACTCTTTTAACTATTTCATTCATATTTCTTGCTCTTTAACTATATTTTGCTTTATATATTTAATAAAATCTTCAAAGGGCTTTAAAATATTGCTTCTTCTATCACCAGCAACTACAACCAGCATAATATCATCGCCAACATTAAGTTTTCCTTCATTTATAAATGCATAAACATGCTCTATGCCAGGTAAAGTTTTTAATTCATTAACTTTTTTATCCAAAAGTTCTTTATCGTAACTAATAACCATCTCTTTTACAATTTTTGAGCCATCCTTTGAAGTTTTTCTTACAATACCATTATGGATTAATATCATACCTAATCTTTCAGGGTTTGTTTGTTTTTTTATTTTTTTAATAATTTCATCAATACTTGGTATCTTCATAATATAATTGCCTACCTTCAAAGTTTTTAAATGTATAAATATTATCTTTTTTTGAAATTATACGGTTTGGTTCTAAAATAATTTTACCTCCATCATCAACATCAAGTGCAAAAAATGGCATACAAAGACCACTAATATTATTTCTCAAAAGACCTATAATTTTTAGCGCATCTTCTATTTTAACTCTGAAGCGCTCATTGCCCACCGCCCTATCGCAACCAAACAAATAATACGGTTTTATACGCAGACTAACAAGTTTACAAAACAATTCTTTAAGTATAAAAGCATCATCGTTTATCCCGCGCAATAGCACGGTTTGCGAAACAACCGGAAAACCACTATCAATAATTTTACCTGAAGCTTCAATAAAATCATCCGTTATCTCATCTGGGTGATTTATATGGATTGAAAACCAAATAGGCTTATAAGGCTTCAAAGCTTCAATCAAAGAATCACTTATCCTATATGGTAAAACACTCAAGGCGCGTGTGGCTATTCTTATTAACTCTATATGTTTAATTGACCTAATTTTTTCAATAAGGTTAGCTAAGCTTTTGTCCTCAAAAGTTAGTGGGTCTCCCCCGCTAATTAGCACTTCTCTTACTTGAGTCTGGCTATTTAAATATTCAATAGCTTTCTTTAAACTAAAACCTTCATAATTATCCCAATTATTTTTTCTAAAACAAAATCTGCAATTTGAAAAACATTTATTTGTTAAAACAATTAATACTCTATCAGGATACCTGTGAATCAAACCCTTTGCTTTTGTGAATTTTTTTTCATACAAAGGGTCTTTTAAACCTTTTTCATCTTTTTCATTTGTTTCAATAAATTGATTTAGTATAGCTTTGCTTTGAAACAAACTAAGCAAATATGGTGTAACAAGTGTATCTTTCGTACTTACAAGACCCAGACTTGATACATTTTTTAAAGAATGTTTTACTTGCCAATGCCAGTCTTTAAATTCATCCATTAATTAAAAAGATATCCCAATCATTATTGTATTCGAATTTACAGCTCCGTTTGGTTCTTTTATAGAAGCACAAGACATATGTATAAATCTATCCTCTATAAACATTTTTGTAGATTTGCCCACATTAAATTCTATACCTAAACCTACCTGTGGCATAAATAAGTATTTTGAGGCTTGTCCTGGATACTGCAAAGTATTGTATGAAACACCCAAACCGCCATCAGCAAATGTCCTGAATGTCGTTTCGTTTAAAAAATAATACCTCAACAAACCACTCACACCAAAGGACACGCCTTCTGTTGGTCTATTTACATACGCAACAAATGGCTCTGCTATAACGCTAAAATTTTTAGTGTAAAAATGCTCGAAATCAACACTCGCTTTATAATAATCATAATTTTTTTTATCCAGTTTGCTAAAACCATTACCAGAATTTAGTAAGCCAAAACCATAACCCAAATTGTATATAATACGAGCGCTAGCTACACTACTAAATGCAAATAAAAACAAAGCAATAAATACAATTTTTTTCATTTTACACCCCCATCTTTTGGATTATAGTTACTTTTTATTTTTTTTCAATAAATGAACGAAATTTAAGGTTTTTATAATTTTTAAAACAATGTAAGTCGCTAGTTTAATATGTTATGAGTAATTCGAAATTATTTGTTTTGCTGTTTGCTATATTTTTTTGCTTAACTCAAGTACAAAGAAATCATATATACTTCATGCATTATGCCAGAGATGGAGTAAATACACTTGATCATAAGCTCACTCAAAGGCTACCAAGAATTGAACTTGAAACCAATTCTGATGAATTTTTAATATTCAATGAAAAACGAGATATACAAAATCCAAATAAAATGTTATAAATATATTTTGAGGAGCTAAAGTATGGAAGAAAAAAGAGAAAAACTTATTTTTTATGCTTTATTTATAATTATATGCTACTTTGCTCTAATTTGGTATATGCCATACATGGATCCAGATGAAGCGCGATATGTAGAAATTCCGCGTGAAATGATACAGCTTAGACATTATGTTATACCTTATCTAAACTATACGGTATATTTAGAAAAACCTCCTTTGTATTACTGGATGAATATTTTAGCACTTAAAATTTTTGGATTTAACGATTTTGCTGGAAGGTTCTGGACGGTAACAATTTCGTTAATTGGAATTTTTTTAAACTACAAATTTGCAAAAAAAATCATAAATCAAAAAACTGCATTTTGGTCTTCTTTAATCTTAGCAAGCTCAATGTACTATTTTATAATAGGCAGGCTAAATCTCATAGATACGACAAATGCATTTTTTATAACTATGTCAACCTACAGTGGTTATTTATATTTAAAAACTAACAAAAAATATTTTGTATATCTTATGTATATAGGAATGGCACTTGGGTTTTTATCAAAAGCACTCATTGGCATAATTTTCCCATTTGCAATACTTTTCTTGTGGTCAATATTTGCAAAACAATTTAAAAGCTTTTTCAGATTGATATCACCAATAGGCATTATATTGCTTCTTGCTTTATGTCTACCATGGATTTATATGGCAGGGCAACAGGTAAGTGATTTTTACTATTACTTCTTCTTAAAACAAGAATTTTTGAGATACCTAGAGCCTTTAGAACACACACAACCTATCTGGACATTTATACCTGTTGTAATTTTTGGGTTTTTGCCGTGGACCTTATTTATTTTTAGTATGATAAAAGCGTACAAAATATCAAAATTTAAAGGGATTCAAAAGGATGATTTAATATTTTTGTTGACATTTAGTGGCTTTATATTCGTATTTTACAGCTTGTCTCAAAGCAAGCTTGTAACATATGTGGCACCTTTGTTTTTCCCTGCTGCTATTATTTTTGGCAATCTTATTTCAAAAGTTGACACCATAAACAAAAAAGATAAATATATAAATTTAGGTCTCTATATTATATTTTTTATAGCGTTAATAGCTTTCTGCTTTGTACAAAACGTATACATGAGCAAAATTACATGGTTTTTACTGATTGCACCTACAGCCATTATTTTAATTGTGCTTGCAATATGGCCATTTATAGCAAAAGACGCAAATAGAACTTTTTTGGGGTTATTTATTGGAACGCTAATTTTTTATAATCTTACCATAATCCCCACAAAAAAATATACCAATTACTACAAAACCACAAAACCTGTTGCTCTTTTCGTGGATAAAATCTACAAAAGAGGAGATCTTTTGGGCCAGTATAAACTCTATAGACAATCTTTCAACTATTATACACAAAAAAGAACAATACAAATTGACAGCGTAAATGAGCTTGGATTTGGTCGTAGTCACCTATCACCAAAAGAACAAGAAAAATGGTTTCCAAACATTGAACAATTCAAAAAAGTTTGGGATTCAGACAAAAGAGTGATATTGCTTATCAAGACAAAGGAAATACCAAAATTTGCATATAGACATTACTATGTACTATTAAAAGAACCATACTTTAGTATCATATCTAATAAGGGGCAAATAGATTAATTGAAAAAATTTTTTATATTGCTTGTAATACTGTTTCTTATAATTTCAGCAATAGGTTTTTTCTCAGACTTTAAAAAAGCTGTTCAATCTTTGGAGCATTTTGATAAAATATATTTGATTGGCGCGGCAATTTTTGGTTTTGGAAACGATTTCATAAAATTTTTTAGATGGCACTTATACATAAAAAAATTGAGCATTAAAGTAAATTTTTTTACAGATTTAAAAATCTTTCTATGCGGTTTGGCAATGAGTGTTACGCCAGTTAAATTTGGCTATACCATAAAAAACTACATTATAGAAAACCTTACAAAAACACCTTTTAAAAGAACTTTATCTGCTACATTTGCAGAAATTTATGTTGATTTTTTGATACTTTCTGTGATATCTTTAGTCGGTATGTTTTATTTGCAAAAATTTTCTATTTTGGGAGCAACTCTCATAATTGCAGTAAGTATAATCTTTTATCCAAAGATATTTAAACAAATATTTATAAAACTTAGAACAATTTTGCCATACACTATAAGGAAATATTACGTTGTTTTAAAAGATATGGTGTCATTTTTTACCATAGGACTTTTTAGTGAAGTGATTTTAATTACTATACTTGCCTGGACAAGCGAGGGTGTATCGCTTAGTTTGATTTTAAAAGGTTTTGGATATAATGTAAATGTTATAAAAACAACTGTAATATTTGGTTTTGCAACGCTTGTTGGCAGTCTGTCAATGCTGCCTGGGGGATTAATTGTATCTGATTTAACGTTATTTGGTTTGCTTGTATATATAGGCATTCCTGTATATATTAGCTTGCCTGCTACTATTTTAGCCAGGATTTGCACATTATGGTTATCGGTAATTGTCGGAAATACCGCTTTGTTTGTGAATAGAAAAGCTTTCTTTGGAGTAAAAAAATGATATCTGTTGTTATACCTGTTTACAATGAAGAAGAAAATATTTTACCTTTACATGAAAGATTGTTAAATATTTTGAATTCTTTAAATGAGGATTACGAAATCATATATGTCGATGATGGCAGCAAAGATAATTCTCTAAATATTTTAAAAAACCTAAAAGGAAATGTAAAAGTAGTTGAACTTGCAAGAAACTATGGACAACATGCTGCAATTTTTGCAGGGTTTAGTGTGGTTTCAGGCGATAAAGTAATCACAATGGATGCCGATCTTCAAAACCCACCTGAAGAAATACCAAAACTTGTTGAAAAATTTAACGAAGGCTATGATGTCATAGCAACAATAAGACAGCAAAGAAAAGATTCTATCTTTAGAAAATTTTCTTCTCACCTAAACAATTACATAACAAAAAAAATCACAAAAGTTGATTTAAATGACTGGGGTTGTATGCTTAGAGGCTACAGAAAAAAGATAGTTGAACGCATGCTAAATAATGACGAAAAAACTGTATTTATACCAGCTATTGCAACGTACTATACAAAAAATATTGTTGAGATACCAATACAGCACAGTCAAAGACAGGCTGGAAAATCGAAATACTCACTTATCAAGCTTGTAAATTTAATGTTTGATTTAATGACTTCGTTTTCAAACCTACCGCTTGAGATATTGTTATATGGTGGTATCTTAACTGCAGCTTTTGGTATTTTGCTTGGCATTGTATTGGCGCTTGGAAGGATATTTTACGGTGTTGAGTGGGCTTTAGGCGGTGTATTTTCACTTTTCAGTGTCCTTTTTATTCTTATTGGAGCTCAATTTTTTGCATTTGGCATACTTGGAGAATACATAGGAAGAATTTACAAACAGGTTAAAAACAGACCTGTATTTGTAATTGAAAATATATATGAATCAAAAGATAATTCACTAAAAAAAATTAAAACAACAGAAGAAAACCAATGAAAACGGTTGTTTTTGCATATCATAATATGGGCGTAATTGGTTGTTCAGCCCTCAAAAAACATGGATTTGATATAAAATGTGTTTTTACACACAAAAATGATAAAAATGAAAATATATGGTTTGAAAGTGTTCAAGATTGGTGCAAAAAAAATAATATAGAATATTTTACGCCAGAAAATGTAAATACAAAAGAATGGATTGATAAAATTGCAAGCTATAAACCTGATATTATTTTTTCTTTTTACTATCGAAACCTGATTTGTGAAGAGATTCTAAAAATATCACCATTCAAAGCTATAAACCTGCATGGATCATGCCTTCCAGCTTATCGTGGCAGAGCTCCTGTTAATTGGGTTTTGGTAAATGGTGAAAAACAAACAGGCGTTACGCTTCATTATATGGTAAAAAAACCTGATGCTGGCGATATTATTGCTCAAAAGTGCGTAGATATAGACTTTTATGATACAGCAAAAACACTTTATGAAAAACTGGAAAAATTAGCCTTTATACTTTTGGATGAAACTTTGCCACATATTAAAAACAATACAGTAAAGCCAGTAAAACAAGATGAGTCAAAAGCAAGTTATTTTGGTAGAAGAACTAAGCAAGATGGTCTAATTGATTTTAATAAAACTTCTATAGAAATATACAACTTAGTAAGAGCTGTTACAAAACCCTACCCTGGTGCATTTAGCTACTATAAAGGTAAAGAACTAATTATATGGTGGGCAATACCTTCTAGCATCCAATTACAGCCAAAACAAATTATCAAAATAGACAATAAAGTTTACATTGGAGCGAAAGAAGGCTCGTTGGAATTAAAAGAAGTTGAATACGATGGTAAAACATATAAAGAACAAGAAATTTCTAATATATTAAAAGGGGGCTACTTGTGAAAATACTTATTTTGGGCGTAAATGGTTTTATTGGTTACCACTTAACTAAAGAGATACTAGAAACAACCGATTGGGAAATTTATGGCATGGATATAGATGACAACCGTATAAAAGAACTTGAAAACTCAAAACTTCATTTTGTCGAAGGCGATATTGAAATAAACAAAGAGTGGATTGAGTATCATATAAAAAAATGCGATTGTGTAATGCCACTCGTTGCTATAGCAACACCAAAAATATATGTTGAAGATCCTTTAAGGGTATTCCATCTGGATTTTGAAGCCAACTTAGATATTATAAAAAAGTGCGCAAAGTATAAAAAACGTATTATTTTCCCATCAACATCAGAAGTATACGGCATAAGCCCAGATCCTGAGTTTGATGAAGACAAAAGTCCTCTATGCACAGGACCAATAAACAAAGAACGCTGGATTTATTCTGGATCAAAACAATTATTGGACAGAGTTATTTGGGCTTATGGAAATCATGAAAATCTACCTTTTACTCTTTTTAGACCATTTAACTGGATTGGACCAAAACTTGATTCAATTGAAATAGCCAAAGAGGGCTCTTCAAGGGTAGTAACACAATTCATAGCCTCCCTGCTATTTAAAAAACCTATTTATTTAGTAGATGGTGGAAAACAAATGCGTAGTTTTACATATATTAGTGATGGCATATCTGCATTAGTTAAAATTTTAAAAAATGAAAACAACATCTGCGACAAACAAATTATTAACATTGGAAACCCAAGCAACAACATATCAATAAAAGACCTGGCTTATAAAATGAAAGAAATTTTCTCGCAACATGAAAAACACAAAAACGATAAAGAGTTTTCTCAGATTATAGAAATTGGTTCAAAAGAATTTTATGGTGAATCCTACCAAGACATCTACAATCGTAAACCCTCAATTGAAAAAGCCAAAAAATTGCTTAATTGGCAACCAAAAGTAGCTTTAGATGAGGCTCTTGGGTTAGCAATTGATGCATTTATAAATGAGTATGAATAATATATGCATTAAAGTAGACGTAGATACATTTAATGGCTTAAAAGAAGGTGTTCCAAAACTTATTAAGATTTTTGACAAATATAACATAAAAGCTACATTTTACGTAACACTAGGGCCAGACAATTCAGGTAAAGCCATTATAAATCTTCTAAATCCAAGTTTTGTCAAAAAAATGCTTAAAACCAAAGCAGCAAGCTCATATGGCCTAAAAACTGCACTTTACGGTACAATTCTAAAAGCACCAATAATAGCAATATTGAAAGAAAATCTTCTTAAAATTTCTAAAAGTGGGCACGAGGTTGAATTTCATGCATTTGATCACAGATTCTGGCAAGATCATATCTACAAGATGAGTCAAAAGCAAATAAAAGAGTGGTTTGAAAAAGGTATTAGTACTTACTTTAGTATTTATAAAGCTTATCCTAAATCATTTGGGGCTCCAGGTTGGGTGTGTTCTGATACAGCTTTAAATTACATTAAAAACCTAAATTTCATAAAGTTTTTGAGTATTTCAAGGGCAGACAAAGCCTTTATAGAACAAATCACACGATTGATCGAAATACCTTCAGATCTTCCTTGTCTTGAAGAAAATCCGAAAGACTTTATAGATTCAGTGGTTAAAATGTTAGATAAAAAAAGTATGGGCGTGTTGCCCATTCACGCTGAAATTGAAGGCGGCCCTTTTATGGATACTTTTATTAAACTATTAAACATCATCAAAGAACATACAGTTTTTTTAACAATGAATGAGTATTTTTCAAAAATCGATAAAAAAAATCTGACGATTAGAAAATTTAAACTTAAAACACTACCAGGGAGGGCTTTTAGCTGTTTGGTCTAAAGCTTTTCGATAAATATATACTTATTAATCTTACAAAAGTTTTTTTCGTTAGTCTAATAATTATAACAGTTGTAATGTTAATAGGTGATATGGTTAAGTTTTCAGATGTGCTTTTTTCTGCAGGCACAAGCTTATTTGATATGCTTACTATTCTTGCTTACATGGCATTATTTTTGGCAATTTTTACAATACCTATGAGTTTAATGCTTTCAATTAACCTTACGTATACGCAGATGTCTAAAAACTTAGAAATTGATATCGCAAAAACTATGGGGCTTTCCACGTTTAGAATTTATAAAAGCGCTCTTTTTTTTACATTAATAGTTTTTTTGATTTTGTTTTTTATTGTAGGCTACTTATCGCCTATAGCAAATGCTTCTTATAGAAACAAACTCTACAGATTAGCAAAAAATAATGTACAGGCAGGTTTAACAGAAAATACTTTTTTCAAAACAAAGAACTTTACAATATACGCAAATACACTCTCAAGCAACCATAATAAAGCTTACGATGTACTTGTAGATATAGAAAACAAAATTATTAAAGCAAGAAGAGTTGAGTTTATAGATACGCAAGATGGATTTGCACTAAAGTGCTTTGATGGAAATATATTTTATAAAAACAAAAATAGTATAAATAATGCTTATTTTAAAATTTATACAGTGGTTATAAAATTTTCTGACCTTACTTATAACTTTGCCAATAATCCTGGCTTTATGCCAATCAATAAACTCATATATTATATTAAAACTCATCCACAAAGCACAGATGCATTATTTGAGCTACATCAAATGTTTGTACTCTCAACTAGCGTTTTTATTTTATCTCTGATTGGTTTTGTTTCTGCTCTTAGTTTTTATAGGTCTGGCAAAACTTTTGGTATAATTTTTAGCATGTTCTCTTTTGTAGTTTTTTATGTTCTTGAAACTTTTGGCAAAAGCTTATATTCAAGCAATAACATATATTATGCTATCTGGCTTCCAAACTTAATATTGTTTCCAATTGCAATAATTGTTTTTGCAATAAAAGCAAGGAGGTAAACACTTGAAAGGATTTAGGGATATACTGCCTGAAAATATAGAAAAATGGCAATTGCTAGAAGAAACTGCCAAAAGTATATTTAAATCTTTTGGATACAAAGAAATTAGAACGCCAATATTAGAAAAAACTTTAACTTTCGAAAGAGGTGTTGGTGATGCTACAGACATTGTTGAAAAAGAAATGTATACATTTTTAGATAAATCGGGTGAATCAGTTACACTTAGACCAGAAGGTACGGCGGGCATTGCAAGGGCCTTTATTGAAAATAAACTTGAAACATCTGTTTTTAATAAACTTTATTATATAGGACCAATGTTTCGCTATGAAAGACCCCAAAAAGGGCGCTTTAGACAATTTCATCAAATCGGTGCAGAATGTTTTGGTATAAAAAATCCCGCCATAGACGCAGAAATTATTTTTATTAATAAATTATTGTTTGAAAGGTTAAACATCAAAGCAAACTTAGAGATAAACAATATAGGATGCCCTGTCTGTAGACCAGCCTATACCAAAGTTTTAATTGATTATTTTGAAAATTATAAAGATTCTCTGTGTACTGATTGTCAAAAAAGGTTATATAAAAACCCATTAAGAATTCTTGATTGCAAAAATGAAAAGTGTAAAATTGTAGTCAAAGGGGCACCTAAATTGAAAGATTATGTATGCAAAAATTGTCAAGAACACTACAATAGTACAAAAGAATATCTAAAAGCTTTAAATATAGAATACATAGAAAATGATATGCTTGTTAGAGGTCTTGACTATTATACGAGTTTTGTATTCGAATTTACAAACACAATTACCCTTTCTGCAGGCGGTAGATATGATAATTTAATATCTGACTTAGGAGGCGGTAATATTTGTGGTGTTGGATTTGCACTTGGGGAGGAACGCCTTATAGACATGATGGATACAAAAGTCCAAAATAATATTGATATATACATTGCAAATTTGAGCGTAACATTTTACGCATTACAGATACTGCAAATTTTAAAAAACTTCCCATACAGTGTATATTGTGAGTATAGCAGTAAAAGTTTAAAAAGTATGTTAAAAAAAGCTGATAAGTTAAATACCAGTGTTTCAATAATCATAGGAGAAAACGAGCAAAAAAGCAACACATGTATAGTAAGAAATATGAAAAGTTCAAATCAGCAAACAATTGGAGTAGAACAACTAGAAAATATTTTAAAAGGAGTTTTTTATGTCACTTAATAGAACTGTTTATTGTGGGAATGTAGATGAAAAATTATTAAGCAAAGAAATTAATCTCTACGGGTGGGTTCAAAATTGGCGTGACCACGGCGGTGTAGTTTTTATCGACTTGAAAGATAGAGAAGGTATAGTACAAATTGTTTTTGATCCTAAAGAAAATATAGAATTACACGAAAAAGCGCATGCATTAAGAAGTCAGTATTGTATCAAAATAAATGGCATAGTAAGACTTAGGCCAGAAGGTACACAAAATCAAAACCTTAAAACAGGCAAGGTAGAAGTCTTAGCTAAAAATTTAAACATTTTGTCAATAAGTGAAGTGCCGCCCCTACCCGTCGAAGAGTATGTAAACACAAGCGAGGAAACACGTCTTAAATACCGTTATCTTGACTTAAGAAAACCTACGATGCAGAACAATCTAATTACACGGTATAAAGCGGCATTTGCTGCTAGAAAGTATTTGGACTCTCAAGGTTTTATTGATATAGAAACACCTATGCTAACAAAAAGCACTCCTGAAGGCGCAAGAGATTTTCTTGTCCCAAGTAGACTGGATCCTGGTAAATTTTATGCACTTCCACAATCTCCACAACTTTTTAAACAGCTGCTTATGGTTTCAGGTTTTGATAGATATTACCAGATTACAAAATGCTTCAGAGACGAAGACCTAAGAGCAGACAGACAGCCTGAGTTTACACAAATTGATCTTGAGATGAGTTTTGTTGATGAAGAAGATGTTATGCAAATAACTGAAGGAATTATTTATTCAATATTTAAAGAAACTTTAGGCCTTGAGCTTAAAATACCATTTAAGCGTATCTCATACGATGAAGCTATGAGTCGCTACGGTTCTGATAAACCAGACTTAAGGTATTCTCTTGAGCTTAAAGACATTACAGATATTGCACGCGTTTGTGATTTTCAAGTATTTAGCGCAGCTGCCCAAAAAGGCATAGTATGTGCTATTAATGCCAAAGGTTGCGAGTGGTTTTCAAGAAAAGAAATTGATGAATTGACAAAGCTTGCAAGCGTGTTTAAAGCAAAAGGCCTTGCATGGATAAAAATAAGAGAAAATGAACTTCAATCACCTATTGTAAAATTTTTCAAAAAAGAACACATGGATGAGATAATAAAAAGATTAGAAGCAAAACCTGGAGATATTTTATTTTTTGTTGCTGATAAAAAAGAAATTGTCTATAGCGCACTTGGCGCTTTAAGGGTTGAGCTTGCAAAAAGGCTTAACTTAGCAGACAAAGATGAGTTCAATTTCACATGGGTTGTTGATTTTCCATTGTTTGAATACAACGAAGAAGAAAAAAGATGGGATGCCATGCATCACCCTTTTACTTCACCTAAAATTGAAGATATAGAATTTTTAGAAGAACACCCAGAACGCGTTAAAGCAAGAGCTTATGATATTACATTAAATGGGACAGAAATTGGCGGAGGAAGCATAAGGATTCACAGAAGTGATCTCCAAGAAAAGATGTTTAAAGTACTAAACATACCACCAGATTTAGCGAAACTTAAATTTGGCTTTTTAATTGATGCGCTAAAATATGGAGCACCACCACACGGCGGACTTGCTATTGGGTTTGATAGGCTCGTAACGTTAATCTTAAAAGAAGAATCTATCAGAGAAGTTATTGCTTTTCCTAAAACACAAAAAGGTGTTTGTCCTCTAACAATAGCACCAAACGAAGTAGATCAGAAACAACTTGACGAGTTATTTTTGAGGATTGCTTTGAAGAAAAATTAAAAGAATGGTGGGCGATACAGGTATCGAACCTGTGACCTCTTGCGTGTGAAGCAAGCGCTCTTCCACTGAGCTAATCGCCCATTAGATTTTATTATGTTAGAATTTGTTTTATTTGTCAAATATTTATGAAAGATAAGATATTCTTAGTAGATGGTAGTTCATTTTTATACAGATTCTTTTATGCGATAAAAAATTTGTCAAATAACGGTTTTCCTACAAGTGTAATATTTGGATTTTCAAGATTACTTTTATCGCTCAAAGAAACTATATATATTTTAATTTGCTTTGATTCAAAAGAAAAAACATTTAGAAAAGAACTTTTTGACGATTACAAAAAACAACGTCCGCCAATGCCAGATGATTTAGTCTTACAAATTGAACCTACAAAAGAAATAATCAGTGCATTCGGTGTAAAGCACTTACAAGTCGCAGGTTATGAAGCCGATGATATAATTGCTACATTGACTGAAAAATTTAAAAAAGACTACCAAATTGTAATTGTAACACAAGACAAAGACTTGTTCCAACTAATAAATAATAATGTAACTCTTTATGATCCATTAAAAAATGAAACTTACAATCACCAGAAAACAATAGAGAAATTTGAGATTGCACCAGATCAGATAAGTGACTTTTTGGCTTTGGCTGGAGACGCTTCGGATGGTATACCAGGTATGCCTGCCATAGGTCAAAAAACTGCAATTAAATTATTAAAAGAATATAACAATATTGAAAATATTATACAAAACAAAAACAAATTACCACAAAAAATTAAAAATAATTTAGATGAAAAGAAGTTGAGATTATACAAGTCTTTGACAACATTGGACAAAAATATAAATCTTGATTTTTCGATTGAATCAATCAAAAAAAACGATTCAAATATTGAAAAACTCAAAAAACTATTTGAAAAATACAACTTTAAAAGTCTAATGGGGAAATTGGAATTAAAACAAAATAACTCAAAAAGCGATAAACAAACTCTTTTGTTCGAAAATTCAAAATCAAATATTGAAACACAAGATAGTGCTCTTATTAAGCTTGCCGCATATTTAATACAACCAGAAAGTGCTGGAAATATCGAAAAATGTGCTTTGTTTATTGATAAAAATTTATATAGTAAAGTTGTCGATCTAGAAGAAAATGAGAAAATTTCTTTTATTAAACCTATTTTTTTAGATCTAATAAAAAAACTCAATTTAGAATTTTTGCTGTTTGAAGTAGAATTGCCACTTTCAAAAATTTTAAAGAAAATGGAAAAAGAAGGCATAGGCATAAGTATTGAAAAATTAAAGCACTATAAAGTACAAATACATGATTTAATACAAGAAAAACGCACTGAAATAGAAAATCTTATAGGTCCATGCAATATAAATTCACCAAAGGATTTACAAGTGGCACTTTATGAAAAATTGTCTCTAAAGCCAACAAAAAAAACTAAAACTGGCTTCTCAACAGACTCTGACACATTAGAACGCTTAAACCATCCTGTTGCAAAACTCATTATTGACTATAGAATACTAACAAAACTTCTATCTACTTATATAGAACCATTAATAAATAATGCAGATAAAAATAATCGCATACATACTTCATTTAATCAGACTTTAACTTTGACGGGCCGACTTTCTTCTTCAAACCCAAATATGCAAAATTTACCCATTGATAATCCATTCTTTAACATCAGAGAAACAATAATTGCAAAAGATGCACATAATTTGATATGTGCAGATTACTCACAAATTGAGCTTAGAGTCTTAGCTGAATTATCAAAAGATAAAATTCTTATGAGTATATTTAAAGAAGATCTAGATGTTCATACTCAAACTGCAGCTGAAATATTCAATATTTTGCCAGAAATGATAGATTCACACACAAGAAGGGTTGCAAAAACCATAAACTTTGGTATTATCTACGGAATGGGCGCTCAAAGTTTAGCTAAAACCCTTTCAATATCACCCCAAAAAGCAAGTGAGTATATCCAGCGCTATTTTGAAAGATTCTCAAAAGCAAAAGAGTTTCTAGAAGAGACGTTAAAAGAGGCGCAAGATATTGGTTATACTCAAACATATTTTAACAGGAGACGCTATTTTAAAAATATAAATAGCCCAAACAAAAAATTAGCTGAATTTGAAAAACGGGCTGCAGTAAATGCAAAAATTCAAGGCACAGCCGCTGATATTATAAAAATTGCCATGGTTAAATTAGATAAAGCGCTTGAAAATTTAGACGCTAAGATTGTTTTACAAATTCACGATGAGCTAATAATTGAATGCAAAGATAGTCAAATTGAAAGAGTAAAACAAATCGTAAAAGAATCTATGGAAAAAGCTGTTAAATTTGAAGTGCCACTAAAAGTAAATATAGGTATTGGCAAAAACTGGCACGAAGCAAAGGCATAAAACATGGTTTTTTTAGATAGATTAAATGGCATAAAAGGTCAATACACACCTGTTTGGCTAATGAGACAAGCAGGTAGAGCGCTAAAAGAATATCGAGATTTAAGAAGGTATTACTCTTTTTTACAAATGTGTACAACACCTGAGCTTATAGCAAAAACCACACTGCTTCCTGTTGAGACACTAAATGTTGATGCTGCAATATTGTTTTCTGATATCCTGATTCCACTTTTGGCTTTGAATGCTAAAATTTTTTATCATGAAGGTACATCGCCTGTTGTTGATATTGATATAAATAAATTATCCTATAAAGGCTTGTCAAATAAATTAAACTTTGTATTTGAAGGCATAAAACTAATAAAAACGTTAACAAAAAAACCACTAATAGGTTTTGCGGCCGCTCCTTTTACATTATATTGCTATCTTTTTAACGATGCAAAATTTTATTCGCCTAAAGCTTTTGCATATCAAGAAACAGAAAAATTTAAAAGTATCATGGAAACTCTAACAAACCTCACAATTGATTATTTAAAAGCTCAGCTTCAAAGCGGTTGTGATTGCTTTCAGTTATTTGATAGTTGGGCGGGTATTTTGGCACCAAAAATTTATAAAGAATATGTCTTTGAGTATAATTTAAAAATACTAAAAACGCTTCAAAAACCTTCTATATACTTTGCTCATTCTGCAAATCACTTGGTTGATTATATTTTGGAGTTGCCTGCAAATGCATACAGTTTTGACTGGAAAGTAGACATTAACCAAATTTCACAAAAAACAGACAAGTGCCTTCAGGGGAACCTTGATAATACAATATTGCTTACAGATAAAAATACAATAAAAAAACATACCATAGACTTGCTCAATAACATGAAAGACAAACTGTATATTTTTAATTTAGGCCACGGAGTACTTCCCCAAACACCACAAGATAACTTAAAATTTTTGGTGGATACCATACATGAGTATAACAATTGCTAATTTAGGCTATATTTCAAAAAAAACTGAATGTTTTAGTTTTCTTTACAACATGTTTAATGATCCGTACATATCAAATATTCAAAACACTTCAATACGAAAAATGTTTGCAATTTTTATGTTAAATAGAGCGTTTTCTAGTTGCAAAATATTAAAATTTGCACCCTCGCCTCTTTTTGAGATAACAAAATCCCAGGCAAATAAACTTCAAAAAATCCTAAATGTAAAAGTAAACTATTGTTTTTCTTACTCAACACCATACTGCAAAGATAAAAGCACAATTTTACTTCCACTCTATACAATCTATTCGAAAACGCTCTACGGCATTCTATTTGAAATCAAACCAAAAAAAATCCTTCCTCCTTTGTGTAGTTTTGCTCAATTTACAGATTTCTATATCCAAAAGCTTAAAGATACATTAAATGAAATCCAACCTGATGCGGTAATTTTTTCTAACCACAGTTTACCTTTAAAACTTGCTAAAAAAGACTCTTACGAAAAAGACACATACATCTTTTGTAATCTTTTGGCAAAAAACCTCAATTTCAAAGAATATTATGTATCTTTTCAATCAAAGCTAGGACCCATTAAATGGCTTGAGCCTACAACGACTGACACACTTAAAAACCTTAAAAACAAAACTGTTCTTATTGTACCAGTAAGTTTTGTTACAGACAACACGGAAACAATTTATGAGATAGATTATACGTATGCTCAATTTGCAAAAAAAATGAATATTAATTTATTCAGGTTTAAATCTTTTAATGACGATGACGACTTTATAGAAGTTTTATCAAGTATAGTATCGAGGTATATATGAAAGCAATTGTAATTGGTGCTGGCATTTCTGGGCTTTCGTGCGCTTATTTACTTAAAAAAGAGGGTTTTGACGTAACCGTCCTTGAAAAAGAAACACAAAACGGCGGTAAAATTCAGACAATTCAAGAAAATGGTCTTTTAATAGAAGCAGGTCCAAACGGCTTTTTATACAATGAAACTACAATTAAATTTATTGAACAAACAGGCTTTTTAAAAAATCTCATAAAAGCCAAACAATCATCAAACAAAAAATTTATATATGATGGCAGGCTATACGAAATACCAACAAAACAACAAAAATTATTGATAGATAACTTTTTAAGCACAAAATCAAAACTTGCTTTGCTTAAAGAACCATTTGTAAAGCCAAACCCAGAAGATGAAACTGTGGCAGAATTTGTAACAAGGCGCCTTGGCAAAGAATTTTTAGATAAATTGATTGGTCCAATGTCTCTTGGGATATACGCAGCAGACCCTTATAGTATGAGCATAACTTCGAATTTTAAGCGTATAAAAGAAATTGAATTGAAATACGGCTCACTTATCAAAGGTTTGGTAAGTTTGATGAAGCAAAAAAAAGCAAATACCTCTTCAGCAAGTGGTCAATTTGCAAAAGAGCTTTATTCTTTTAAAGAAGGTATGCAATCTTTTACTGATCATATAGCTAAATCTGTTAATGTTTTAAATAAACAAAATGTTGTTTCTATAGAAAAAGCCTCAAAGTATGTCGTGTATACAAATATTGACAGGTTTGAAGCAGATATTGTCGTATTTACTGCACCATCATTTGAGGTAGCAAAAATTATACAAAATCTTGATAATAAGCTATCAAAATCTCTTGTAAACATCCCTTATTCGCCAATTGTACTTGTTGCTTTAGCTTTTAGTAAAAAATTTGCAAACAAAGTAGTTGATTCTTATGGATATTTATTTGATTTAAACAAGATTAACAAAACCATTGGTGTACTCTTTGATTCAAGCATTTTTGAAAACAGAAGCTCAGAAGATAAGTTTTTAGTAAGAATGTTTTTAGGCGGTGCGCTGAGGCCTTCTGTTGTACAAAAAAGTAATTTTGAGATTTTACAAATTGCCTTAGCCGAACTGCAACGCAGTGCAAAAATTTTCGCTCCTTTTGAATATTACAAAATAATAAAATACACATCTGCAATACCTCAATACTTATTAAATCACAAAGAAATCATAAAGCAAATACAAGAGTTTGAATCCAGAAATGCTGGTTTATATTTTCTTGGCAATGCTTTTTATGGTGTTGGGTTCAATGATTGTATAAGCAATTCTTATAATTTAATTAAAACTATAAAGTCGATTTAATTAGAAAAATCATTGCATTAAAATAACAAGATTGTATAATATATGTAACAAATTACAATTGGAGGTTTTAGTATGAAGCGTTTGTTAGTTTTGTTTGCTTTAATTGGTTTCCTTGGGTCTGTACCCATAAAGTATGCTTACAGCCTTACGCCTC
>NZ_JBMFGQ010000009.1:0-4092 GCF_049977265.1 Desulfurella sp.
AGTTTGAGCGTATTGTTGACAAACAAAACTGTAGCTATGCATCCAATAGCAGTAATATATGAAGGGATAAAAAAGCCAGGCTAAATAAGTCTGGCTTGTTGCTCGATAATTTGCTTTGCCTGGTTAATTATATTCACTATAACTTCTTTTGTAGTTGGTATATCATTTATTAACCCAATTACCTGGCCACATGCAAGTAAAGCATTGTCAATTAAACCTTCTTCTAACATTTTTTTACCATTTAGTCCGCTTAGATATGGAGCTAATTCTTCTAGTGTAGCTTTATTGTTTTCTAATTCTAAAACTTTTAAAGCGTGTTTATTTTTGAAAGCTCTCAGTGTATTTTTTAAACTACGTTCTACCAAAACCGTATCGGTTTCTTTTGCGTTAAGTAATGCTTGTTTAATGTTTTCATGCACAGGTGCTTCTTTAGTCATCATAAATCTTGTACCCATGTTTACTGCACAAGCGCCTAGTGATAATGCAGCAACAAATCCTCTTGCGTCGCCAAAACCGCCTGAAGCTATAATAGGAATATTAAGTTCATCTTTTGCTCTTGGTATTAAGATTAAAGAAGTTACATCATCTTCACCAGGGTGACCCGCACACTCAAATCCATCAATACTGACATAGTCACAGCCTATATTTTGTGCTTTTATAGCATGTCTAATTGATGTACATTTGTGTATAATTTTTACATTATTGTTTTTTAATTTTTCAATATAATCAGCAGGGTTTCTGCCAGCAGTTTCTACTATTTTTACACCACTTTGGACTATAGCATCAATGTAGGCATCGTAATTTACTGGCTTTAGTGTGGGTAAAAATGTAAGATTTACACCAAAAGGCCGTGTGGTTAATTTTTTTGTTTGTTCAATTTCATTTGCAAGTAGCTCTGGAGTTTCAAAACTAAGGGCAGAAAGTATACCCAAACCTCCAGCATTTGATACAGCGCTAACAAGTTCTTTTTTTGAAATCCACATCATGCCACCTTGCATAATAGGGTATTCTACATTAAAATCTTTTGTAAATTGTGTTTCAAACATTCTGTTCCTCCTCTTTTTACGTAAACGTCAAATTAAATATACCATAAATTTAAATATCAGTCAACTGTTATATATTATTTATTTAAAAATGTTCTCTTGACTTAAAATTGCAAAAAAGTATAATTTTAAAGAAGGAGACAGTTTTATGGACTATAAAATATTAACTTATCCAGATAAAGAGCTAAAAAAAGTTTCAAGTGCAGTTGACAAGATTGATGATAGTATTTTAGAGCTTATTGATTCTATGGGCCAGATCATGCTAAAAAACAATGGTATCGGTCTTGCATCACCTCAGATTGGAGTAAAAAAGAAAATTATTATTATAGACGAGAGGGCAATTGGCACAAATAGCAATATAATAGTGATGATTAACCCTAAAATTGTTTCATATGAGAGCTTTTATGAAGAACATGATGAAGGTTGTTTAAGTGTTCCTGGTTTTTACGGAAAAGTAAACGATCGCAGGCGGTATATAAAAGTTCAATACCTTGATTTAAAAGAACAGGTGCAAGAAGTTGAGTTCGATAATTTTTTGTCGGTTGTTATTCAGCATGAGATAGATCACTTAAATGGCATTTTGTTTGTTGACAGGATTAATTTTGTTGAAAAATTAAGATTTAAAAAGTTTTTAAAAGAAAATAAATGAATATAGCTTTTTTTGGTACAAGTGATATTGGCATTGAAACGTTAAAAAGTATAAATGAGCATTTTTCCGTAAAAGCAGTTATTACAACAAAAGATAAAAAAGGCAAACGTAACAAAATTCTAATTGAAAGCCCTATCAAAAAACAGGCAATTAAGCTTGGTCTTAATTTTTTTCAACCAGAAAAGTTTGATGATAATTTTTTAAGCCAGATAAAAGACTGCCAGATGGGTATATTGTTTTCTTATGGCAAAATAATACCTCAAAATGTCATTGATGCTTTTAAATACGGCATTTTGAATATACATCCAAGCATATTACCAAAATACAGAGGTGCTTCTCCAATCATAAGCGCGCTCTTAAACGGTGATTTATACACAGGCATAAGCATAATAAAACTTACCAAAGATCTGGATGCAGGTGATTGTTTAATGCAAAAGATTATTGAAATAACACCAGACGATGATAATATTACACTGTCAAATAAAATTTCTTACCTGGCAAGCCAGATGATTATATGCGCTATTGAATTTTACAAAGATGGTTTATTAAAACCAAAACCCCAAAAAGGCAATATATCATACACTAAAAAATTTAACAAAAATGATGCTTTAATAAATTTTGAAACTGATGACGCTTGTTTTGCAGTTAGAAAGGTAAAAGCTTTTGCAGGTTATCTGGATGCTTTTTTTTACTACAATTCAAAAATTTATAAAATATTAAAAGCAAGTGTTTGCGATCTTAGCGCAACACCAGCAACTGTTGTGAAAGTAAGCAAAAACTCACTTATAGTAGCTTGTAAAAACAAAAGCATTAGTATAGAGCAAATTAAACCCGAAGGTAAGAATGTAATGTCAATTGAAGCATTTTTAGCAGGACACAAATTTCAATGTGGTCAAAAAATAATATAGAGCGTTTTGCTTTTATTTTAGTACCATTTTTGCTTATTCTATCTTTTTATTATTCTTTTATTTCTTTTTTTGCATTTGTGCCGCTTTTAATTTCTCTAAATTCACAAAAAAGCGCAAAAGTATTTTTAGATGTTTTTTTGATAATCAGTATTTCTTTTTTACCTTTTTTCCTTTTTTTGTATATTGGTTTATTAAAAGGTATTTATGTTTACAATCATGTACCGTTTTTTTTAGCTTTTTCTATGTATTTTGGTGTCTGTATATACCAGTTGACATATACAATAGTACCGTTTTATTTAATAAAAAAATTTAATATCAGCTTTTTGCTTTTGCCTGTTTTTTACATAGCTTTCGAATATTTGCGTTCGATTGTGCTATATGGAGATCCTATTGGAAATGTGAGCATGTTTGTTTACAATATGCCATTTTTTATAAAAGATGCAACTTGGTTTGGTTCTTATTTTGTGGGGTTAAAACTTTTATTTGTTAATGTTGCAATATATTATTTGTACAAAAATGAAATAAAGTATGCCTTTATAATTTTGGGTTCAATTGCTTGTTTATTTTTTGTTGTTAATTTTCCAACAAAAAATGGTTCAATGAAAAAATCCATAGCATTAATTCAGGGTAATATTTCACAATCTCAAAAGTGGGACAATGCTATGTTGATGAATAATTTAAATGTTTATGTAAATGCTACAAAAAAAACAAATGCCGATCTTGTAGTCTGGCCAGAAAGTGCTTATCCGTTTTTATTTAATGCTCAAGATTTTAACAATATACTTGGATATTACAAAACACCCATAATTTTTGGCGCTCAAACCCAAAGGGGCAGTAATTATTATAATTCTGCAGTTTTTTTTAATCATAAAAAGTATGACTATTATGATAAACACGAGCTTGTACCATTTGCAGAATTTATACCACTAAGGAAATATCTGAGCTTTATACCCACCGTTACAAAATTTGGTAGTTTTACTCATGGTAAGAGATTTACATTATTTGATGTTGATGGCCTTAAAACTGCGGCTATCATTTGCTATGAGGAAGATTTTGAAAATATTGCAAGAACTTTCAAGAATCTAGGAGCAAGGTTGCTTGTGGTTATAACAAATGATGCGTGGTTTAGTCACACGCCGACTTTTCATTTATTTTATAGGGATGATTTTTACAGGGCTGTAGAAAACAATATATATGTTGCTCGATGTGCTAATACTGGTTTTAGTATGATAGTTAGTCCACAAGGCAAAATGATAACAAATTTAAAGCCTTATACTTTTGGCATACTAAAGGCTGATATTGTATTTGATGACAAAAAAATAACTATTTTTGATAAATTTGGACACTTTTTTGGTTTATTTGATTTAATTTTTACTGGAATTTTACTTTCAATAGCTATTATTAAAAAGAAAAAGGCAGCCTAAAGCTGCCCTGCTTGACACCTTTTGTGCACAAAAAGTTTCAACGCAACTTATTTTGTTGCGTTTGTTGC